>NZ_BAAALS010000001.1:159724-272188 GCF_039528415.1 Luedemannella helvata | reverse complement strand
GGGTGGTTCCGCGCCTTATCCCGCGTGGTTATTCCACGCGGAATCGTCCAAACGTCGGGCGGGGCGGGGCGGGCGGGGCGGGGCGGGGCGGCTTGGGCGGGGCGGGGGTCGGCGCGGGGACGTGGTTCCGCGGAGTCTGGGTGGGTGGGGGCGGGGCGGATCGCGGTGGATGAGGGGGTTGAACCGTCTGGGCGAGGGTGGCGTGGGACTCCGTGACAGGCGGTTCGCGTCGTGTGGGCATGGCGGTCGGCGGGGGAGGCGGCAAGACTGGTGAACGTGGGGCGGACGAAGCGGGACGGTGCGGTGGCGGGCGTGGTCGCCGCCGGGGTCGCGATCGGTGTCGCTGAACTGGTGGCGGTGCTTACCGGGCCGCGGACCGCGCCGCTGGTCGCGGTCGGCGGGTGGGTCGTCGACCACGTACCGGAGGCCGGCAAGGAACTGGCCATCGACCTGTTCGGCACGTACGACAAGGTCGCCCTGCTGATCGGCACGTCCGTGCTGCTGGCGGCGTTCGCGGCCGGAATCGGCGTGCTTGCCGTCCGGCGCCGCTATCTCGGGTACGCCGGCATCGCGCTGTTCGGGGCGATCGGTGTGGGCGCGGCGCTGACCAGGCACGACGTCGGGCTGCTCGCGGCGCTGCCGTCGCTGGTCGGGGCGCTCGCGGGCGCGGCGACGCTCGGGTGGGTGTTGGGCGAGCGCGGTCGGGTGTCCGTGGACAGCGGCGCGGCCGAGGAGGAGGCCGTCGGGCGCCGGCGGTTCCTGCGCGGCGTGGGCTTCGCGGCGGTCGGCGCGCTGGTCGCGGGCGTCGGCGGGCGGATGCTCAGTGTGCGGCGCAGCGTCACGGCCGCCCGGGACGCCGTCGTGCTGCCGACCGCCGGGGACACGGGCGCGGTGGCGCCGCCGCAGGCGGACCTCGGCGTTGCGCACCTCACCCCGTATGTGACGGGCAACCGGTCGTTCTACCGCATCGACACCGCGATCACGGTGCCGCAGGTGGACCCGGCCACCTGGAAGCTGCGCATCCACGGCCGGGTCGACAATCCGATGACCCTCACGTGGGAGCAGTTGCTCGCCCGCCCGATGATCGAGCGTTATGTGACGCTGGCCTGCGTGTCCAACCCCGTCGGTGGCGACCTCATCGGAAACGCGCGCTGGTTGGGCGTACCGCTGAAAGAGCTGTTGCTGGAGGCGGCGCCGCAGGCGGGAGCTGATCAGGTGGTCAGCCGTTCCGTCGACGGGTTCACCGCCGGCTCCCCGACCGCGGCGTTGCTCGACGGCCGGGACGCGATGATCGCGGTCGGCATGAACGGCGTGCCGCTGCCGATCGAGCACGGCTTTCCCGCCCGGCTGGTCGTGCCGGGCCTGTACGGCTACGTGTCGGCCACGAAGTGGCTGGCCGAGCTGGAGCTGACGAGCTTCGCCGACTTTGACGCGTACTGGATCCCGCGGGGCTGGGCGCGCGAGGCGCCGATCAAGACGCAGTCACGGATCGACACGCCGAGCGCCGGCCGCGAGGTCGCGGCCGGCACGGTCGTGGTCGCTGGAGTCGCGTGGGCGCAGCGCCGCGGCATCTCCACAGTGGAGGTACGCGTGAACGGCGGCGCCTGGCAGAAGGCGACCCTGGCCGCCACGGTCTCCATTGACACGTGGCGGCAGTGGCGCTGGGAGTGGCAGGCGACCCCGGGCAGGTACGAGTTGCAGGTGCGCGCCACCGACAACGGCGGTACGCCGCAGGTGGAGACGCGCACGCCGCAGGTTCCCGACGGGGCGACCGGCTATCACACCGTCCGGGTGACGGTCGCCTGATCAGCGCATCGTCACCGGAACGCGGGTCATGGGCCGGCGCGTGGACCGGCGGTGTTGCGCGGCCAGGCCTGCGGATGGTGCGCCGGACATGAGGCGGGCGGGCAGCCCGAGGCGGGCTTCGAGGCGGCGCACGTCGACGCGGTAGCGACCGCGTTCGGCGGCGTCCTCCCAGCCTGCCGCGAGCAGACGGATCCGCTCGGTCTCGGTAAAGCCGCCCCACACGCCGTACGGTTCTTTGGCGGCCAACGCGTGTGCCGCGCATTCGGCGCGCACGGGGCAGGTGATGCACACGGCTTTCGCCGCGCTCTCCCGCCTGGCACGCGACGCGCCGCGTTCACCGTCCGGGTGAAAGAACTGAGCGCTGTCGCGTCCACGGCACGCGCCGTTGCGCTGCCAGTCCCACACCTCAGCGATAGGGCCGGGCAATCTGGTCACATTCGACATTCGGTTCGCCTCCCGCGCGGACCGCCGGGCGCACAACACAGTGGACCGTACCCCGATACGGGTGAAGATGAAACCGGACTGGTTGTGCGTTATCGCGCGACTACGGACAGGCATCTACCGCAAATCGGAGAATGATCTGTGTTTCTCATGTTCTCCTTCCTCCCGGGGAGAGATAAGGAGTCCACGTGCGATCAGTCCTCGTTTGCGTCCGCACGACGGTGGCCGCGCAGACCATTGCCAACTGCGCCACCCGACTCGGGCTCGGTGCCGCTATCCGCACCGCACTCAGCGGCCCGGAGGCCTTGGCCCGGCTGGCCGAACAGCCGGCCGACATAGTCTTCGCCGATACCGCGCTGACCAGGCCGGACACGGTCGGGTTCACCCGCCTGGTGCGGGAACGATCTCCGGGCGCGATCGTGGTGCTCATCGGACCGGAGGAGCCGGCCGTGGCGCAGGCGGCCGTGGCGGCCGGGGCGCGCGGGTTCGTCCGCGGCGAGCGCGACGATCTGATCACGTCCGTGACCAAGGGCTTCATGCTGCTCGTGCAGCCGAGCAGGGCAAACGTCCCGCAGCAGCGGTTCGACGGCCCGGGTGCCGCGCCGGCGGCCGGTGGTCCGGCGCCGGCCGGAGCCGGACAGCCGGGGCGCGCCGGCAACGTCGGGCCGGGCGGCGCCGGGGCCGGTCCAGGCGGCGGCACCATTCCGGGCGGCGGCAACCGCCCGGGCGGCGGCACCATTCCGGGCGTGCCGCCCGCGGCGGGCGCGGGCAACGCGGTGGGGCCGGGTTACCAGGCCGGCGGGCCGGGCGCCCCGAACCAGGGCCCCGCGTTCGGGCCCGGCGCGGCCGGCGGGGCGGCCGGTACGGGCAACGCCGGCCCGCAGCGGCGGCTGGCCCTCACGGAGCGTGAGCTGCAGGTCCTGCGCCGGATGGCGGACGGCAAGAGCAACGCGGAGATCGGCCGGGAACTCTACGTGTCGGAGGACACGGTCAAGACCCACGCCCGGCGCCTGTTCCGCAAGCTCGGCGCCCGCGACCGTGCGCACGCGGTGGCGGCGGCGTTCCGCGCCGGCATGGTCACCTGACCCGCCGGGCGTGTCTCACGGGGCGGGCGGCGGCGGGGTTTCGTCCTCGTCCTCGTCGTCGAGGTCGTCGTCCGTGAGCATGGAGTCGTGCACCCCGTCGGCGTAGCCGCGGGCATAGTCCCAGGTCACATAGTGATCGGGGTCGGGGTCGAAGGCCGGCTCGTGCACCCGGGGCCGGCCGGATTCCAGCAGGTGGCGCAGGTTGGCCCGCAGCAGCGCCCAGTCGAAGTAGTGCGGCTCGCGGCAGTCCTCGCAGTCGATGACGAGTCCACGGACGCCGGCCGGCAGCAGCAGCGCCTCGTAGATCTTCAGGTCGGAGAGGTCCTCCTGGACGTCGCGGCGTTCCTCGTCCGTCAACGGGTCGAGAGCGTCGTCACCCTCCTCAAGATCCGCCGACGGGTCCTCGGGGTCGTCGCGGAACGGATCGAGTGGCTCGTCATGCACGCCTCCACGGTATCGCCCGCGCCGCCGCCCCGCCGGGCGGGCGCCGTGCGTCCCACGGGCACCGCCGACCGGCCCGCGACCAGGTCGGGTGACCCCTGCGGGCGATCTGCGCCACGCACCCACCGTGCGGCGGCCGGCTAGATCGCGTGACGGGCTAGGATGAATCGGCAACGTGCGGGGGGCGCTTCCCGCAAAGCCGTGCTGACGAATCCGGATATCGCGAGCCCCGGGCGACCGGTGCGGGCGGTGCCGGGCCAATCGATCGGGGTCTCACGCCATGGATCTGTCCCAGCCGCTGCCGCTCGGCCTCACCTACGACGATGTCCTCCTCCAGCCCGCCGAGTCCGACATCGTGCCCAGCCGGGTCAACACGGCGACCAAGCTCACCCGCAATGTCGGCATCGCCATGCCCATCGTGTCGAGCCCGATGGACACCGTCACCGAGGCGCGGATGGCGATCGCCATGGCCCGCCAGGGCGGCATCGGTGTCCTGCACCGCAACCTCTCGATCGAGGATCAGGCGCTGCAGGTCGACCAGGTGAAGCGTTCCGAGGCCGGCATGGTCACCAACCCGGTCACCTGTGGCCCGGAGGACACGCTGCGCGACGTCGACGCCCTCTGCGCGCGGTACCGGATCTCGGGCGTACCGGTGACGGACGCCAACGGCGTCCTCGTGGGCATCGTGACCAACCGCGACATGCGGTTCGAGACCGACAACAGCCGCCCGGTCCACGAGATCATGACCCGGATGCCGCTGATCACCGCCCGGGTCGGGGTGAGCAAGGACGAGGCGCTGAGCCTGCTGCGCAAGCACAAGGTCGAGAAGCTGCCGCTGGTCGACGACGCCGGCCGGCTGCGCGGGCTGATCACCGTCAAGGACTTCACCAAGAGCGAGCAGTTCCCCAACGCCAGCAAGGACGAGCAGGGTCGCCTGCGGGTCGCCGCGGCCGTCGGCGTGGGCGAGGACTCGTACAAGCGGGCCCGCGCACTGGTCGACGCCGCCGTGGATGTCGTCATCGTCGACACGGCGCACGGCCACCAGCGGGCCGTGCTCGAGATGGTCTCCCGGCTCAAGAAGGACACCGGGGTCGACGTGATCGGCGGCAACGTGGCCACGTTCGCCGGCGCCGCCGCGCTCGTCGAGGCCGGCGCCGACGCGGTCAAGGTCGGCGTGGGGCCGGGCGCCATCTGCACGACCCGCATCGTGGCCGGCGTCGGCGTCCCCCAGATCACCGCGATCATGGAGGCCGCGCGGGCCTGCCGGCCGGCCGGGGTGCCGGTCATCGCCGACGGCGGCATCCAGTACTCCGGCGACATCGCCAAGGCGATCGTGGCCGGCGCGCACACGGTCATGCTGGGCGGCCTGCTGGCGGGCTCCGAGGAGAGCCCCGGTGAGATCATCTTTATGAACGGCAAGCAGTTCAAGTCCTACCGGGGCATGGGCTCGCTGGGCGCCATGCAGTCGCGCGGGCAGGGCCGGTCCTACTCGAAGGACCGCTACTTCCAGGACGACGTGGCCGAGGAGAAGCTCGTCCCCGAGGGCATCGAGGGCCAGGTGCCGTACCGGGGCCCGCTGTCCCAGGTCGCCCACCAGCTCATCGGCGGTCTGCGCCTGGCCATGGGGTACGTGGGCGCCGAGTCCATCGCCGACATGCACAGCCGGGGCCAGCTGGTACGCATCACCGCGGCGGGCCTGAAGGAGAGCCACCCGCACGACATCCAGATGACCGTCGAAGCCCCGAACTACCACACCCGTTAAGGAGCAGCCGCCGTGCGAGATGTCGTCGAGATCGGCCTGGGCAAGACCGCGCAGCGGGGATACCACCTGGACGACGTTGCGATCGTGCCGAGCCGCCGTACGCGCGACGTCGACGACGTCTCCACGGCCTGGCAGCTGGACGCGTACCGGTTCGGCATCCCGTGCGTCGCGCACCCGAGCGACGCCACCATGAGCCCCGAGACGGCGGTCGCGCTCGGCCGCCTCGGCGGGCTCGGCGTGCTCAACGTCGAGGGCCTGTGGTGCCGGTACGAGGACCCGTCGAAGATCCTGGAGGAGCTGGCCGGGCTCGACGACGACGGGGTGGCCGCGACCCGCCGCCTCCAGGAGGCGTACGCGGAACCGATCAAGCCCGAGCTGATCGCCGAGCGGGTGCGGGTCATGCGGGAGGGCGGCGTGACCGTCGCCGTGCGGGTCTCGCCCCAGCACACCCTCGCGCTGGCCCCCGTGATCCTCGACGCGGGCGTGGACATCCTGGTCATCCAGGGGACGATCGTCTCGGCCGAGCACGTGTCGACCACGGACGAGCCGCTCAACCTCAAGGAGTTCATCGCCGACCTGGACCTGCCGGTCATCGCGGGCGGCTGCACGGACTACAAGACGGCGCTGCACCTGATGCGCACCGGCGCGGCCGGGGTCATCGTGGGCATGGGCGCCGACGAGCTGGCCACCACCGACCGGGTGCTCGGCATCCGGGTGCCGATGGCCACCGCGATCGCCGACGCGGCCGCGGCCCGCCGCGACTACCTCGACGAGACCGGCGGCCGGTACGTGCACCTGATCGCCGACGGCGGCATCGACACCTCCGGCGACATCGCCAAGGCGCTGGGCTGCGGCGCGGACGCGGTCATGCTGGGCGACGCGCTGACCCGCGCGGAGGGCGCCCCGGCCGGCGGCGCCTGGTGGCATTCGGCCGCCAGCCACCCGGACCTGCCGCGCGGCTTCTACGGCGTGGCGGACGAACCGCTCGGCTCGCTGGAGCGGCTGCTCTTCGGCCCGTCCGACGACCCGGACGGCTCGCTGAACCTCTTCGGCGGCCTGCGCCGGGCGATGGCCAAGTGCGGGTACCGCGACCTCAAGGAGTTCCAGAAGGTCGGCCTGGTCCTCGACCGGTGAGCAAGCCCCGAGCAGGTCTGGCCCTCGTCGCGGCCGCGCTGGTCGCCCTCGCCGGCTGCGGCGCGGGCGACCCACGTCCGGTCTGGCACACCCCGGCGGTCGCCGGCGCCACGATGACGACCGCGCCCGGGGTCGGTGCGCCCGGCCTCGGTGACCCGTACTACCCGAACGCCGGCAACGGCGGCTACGACGTCGCGCATTACGACATCGCGGTCAGCTACGACCCGGACAGCCACCGGATCACCGCCCGGGCCGCCATCCGGGCCACGGCCCTGACCCCGCTGTCGCGCTTCAACCTGGACCTGCGCGGGCTCACCGTGCGGTCGGCGACGGTCGCCGGCAAGCCGGCGGCCACGAGCCGGGCCGGCGACGAGCTGACCCTCACGCCGGCCGAGCCGCTCCCCGCCGGCACCGTGTTCGAGACGATCATCGAGTACGGCGGGAAGCCCAGCACGTACGGCGGGCCCGGGCAGGCCGGCGGCGAGGGCTTCGTCCAGCACGACGGGGGCGCCATCGCCCTCGGCCAGCCGGAGAGCGCCGCCGCCTGGTTCCCGTGCAACGACCACCCCGCCGACAAGGCCACCTACGACATCAAGCTGACCGTGCCCGGCGATCTCGCGGCCCTCAGCAACGGGGTGCTGCGCAGCAGGACCGCGAAGGGCGGCCGCACCACGTGGGAGTGGGCGACGACCTCGCCCATGGCGACCTACCTGGCCACTGCCGTGATCGGGGACTACCGGGTGCGCACGGGCACGCACGACGGGCTGCCGGTCATCACCGCCGTGGCCGACGGCCTGCCCACCACCATGGACGACGCGATGGCGCGTACCCCTGAGGTTCTTGATTTTCTTGAGGAGCGCTTCGGGCCCTACCCGTTCGACGCACTCGGCGGGATCGTGCACGACAACGCGAACCTGCGCTTCGCGCTGGAGACGCAGACCCGCCCGGTGTATGTGTCGTCGTTCTTCCTCGGGCCCAAGCCGTCCGTGACGGTCGTCGCCCACGAGCTGGCCCACCAGTGGTTCGGTGACAGCGTGTCCGTGCGTGACTGGCGCGACATCTGGCTCAACGAGAGCTACGCGACCTATGCCGGTTGGCTGTGGGTGGAGCACGAGTTCAAGCGGCCCTTGGCCACGTCGTTCACCACGGCGTACGAGACGGCGGCCGAGGAGGTGTGGACGACCCCGCCGGCCGACCCGGGCAGGGAGAACATGTTCAGCGACTCCGTCTACGACCGGGGCGCGATGACGCTCTACGCCCTGCGGCAGACGGTCGGCGCCGAGACGTTCGACCGGATCACCCGGGAATGGGCGGATAAGAACAAGGACGGCAACGTCAGCACGGCGGACTACATCGCGCACGCCGAACAGGTCTCCGGGCGGCAGCTCGATGACCTGTTCCAGGCGTGGCTCTACGGCAGGACCAGGCCGGCGAAGCCCTAGTCAACAGGCCCGCCACCAGGCACAATGCCCCCGTGTACGACGTGGTGATCATCGGATCGGGGTTCGGCGGCAGCGTGGCAGCGCTGCGCCTGGCCGAGAAGGGCTACCGGGTCGCGGTGGTCGAGGCCGGCCGCCGGTTCGCCGATCAGGAGCTGCCGCGTACGTCCTGGCGGCTGCGCCGGTTCCTGTGGGCGCCCGCGCTGGGCTGCCGGGGCATCCAGCGGCTGGACTTCATCCGCGGGCGCGACGGCGCCGGCGGGATCCTCGTCCTGTCCGGGGCCGGCGTCGGCGGCGGCAGCCTCGTCTACGCCAACACCCTCTACGAGCCGCCGCGCGCGTTCTTCGCCGACCCGCAGTGGGCCGGCATCACCGACTGGGCCGCCGAACTGGCCCCGCACTACGACCAGGCGTCGCGGATGCTCGGCGTCGTGCGCTACCCGAGGATGACGCCGGCTGACGGCGCCCTGTCGGCCGTCGCGACCCGCCTCGGCGTCGGCGCCTCCTTCTCGTTGACGCCCGTCGGCGTGCACCTCGGCGACGGGCCGGGCGGCAGCGTGCCCGACCCGTACTTCGGCGGGGCCGGTCCGGCGCGCTCCGGCTGCCGGCACTGCGGGGAATGCATGACCGGCTGCCGCCACAACGCCAAGAACACGCTCGTCAAGAACTATCTGTACCTCGCCGAGCAGGCCGGGGTGGAGATCATCGCGGACACCTCGGCCACCGCGGTGGTCCCGCTGGGTTCGCAGGGGTACGCCGTGAGCGTGCGGCGTACCGGTTCCTACCTGCGGCCGCGTCGTCGCGTGCTGCGGGCCGAGCAGGTGATCTTCGCAGCGGGGGCGCTCGGCACGCAGCGGCTGCTGCACCGCATGCGGGCGACCGGCGCGCTACCCGGCCTGTCCGACCAGGTCGGGGCCCTCACCCGGACCAACTCGGAGGCGATCCTCGGCGCGTCCGTACCCGTCCGAGCGGCCCGCCGACGGGGGGTGGACTTCACCGAGGGCGTCGCGATCACCAGCTCCATCCACCCGGACGCGGACACCCACATCGAGGCGGTGCGGTACGGCCGAGGGTCCAACGCGATGGCCCTGCTGCAGACGGTGCTGACCGACGGCGGACCGCGCCGGGCACGGCGGTGGCTCGGGACACTCCTGCGCCACCCGGTCGTGACCGCCCGCACCCTGTCGGTGCGCGACTGGTCGCGGCGGACGGTCGTAACGCTGGTCATGCAAGCCCTGGACAACTCGTTGACGCTGGTGCCCCGACGCGGCCTCCTGGGATTTCGGACATTGCGGGCCACGCCCGGTCATGGCGCGCCGAACCCCAGCTGGATTCCCGCCGGCAACCGGGCCGCCCGACTGCTGGCCGAGGAGATCGGCGGCCAGCCGGGCGGGTCGGTCACCGAGGTGCTGTCCATGCCGATGACGGCGCACATCCTGGGCGGAGCGGCGATCGGCGAGTCCCCGGCCTCCGGCGTCGTCGACGCGTACCACCGGGTGTTCGGCCACCCAGGGCTGCATGTGGTCGACGGGGCGGCGGTGCCGGCCAACCTCGGGGTCAACCCGTCGCTGACCATCACGGCGTTGGCGGAGCGCGCGATGTCGTTGTGGCCCAACCGGGGCGAGGCGGACCCCCGGCCCCCGCTCGGCGCGCCGTACGAGCGCCTCGTGCCCGTCCCGCCCCGGCGGCCCGCCGTGCCGGCTCACGCGCCCGCCGCGCTGCGCCACTGTTGATGCTGCGGTGTTATGCCGGGGTGCGGAGGAACAGGGCGAATGACTCTTCCTCGCCGGCTAGCCGCCAGCGCGGGTCGGTGCGCAATGCGGGCACGCGCGCGTCCGTGTCTCGGAGCAAGATGCAAGTGACACCTCGGTCGACCAGGTCGTCTGCAGTCATGGCGCCCAACTCGGTGATGAACTCCTCGCCGTAAAGATCGCTGCGCGAGTCAAGGCTCACGGGTACATCAGGCCGGTCGAGGATTAGCGGGCCACCGAGCACGTAGGAGTTGAACAGCTTGCAGCCGGACGGCAGCGCGGCGACCAAGTCGGCCCCGTACTGCGACCGCCCAGGCCGGGATAGTCCGACAGCAGCGGGGGCCAGCGTCAATGTCACGGCCACCACGGCGACGGCTGTCACCCAGTGGCGACGGCGTTCAGCGATAGCTGCCACGGCAGGCAGTCGTACTGCGGCCGCGAGCATCGGGAGAACTGTGGCGCCAGCAACAGGTAGAAACCGGATCATCGTGACGCCGGCGATGGCGAGGGCAGCGATAACAAAGGATGGACCCCACCACCGGCGACGCACTGCGACGACCATGGCGAGTATCGCGAGAGCCAGGAAAGTCATATCCTGCCAATGGGTGACCGATGCAGGTGACCATTCCCTAATGAGGAGGGAAGCCTCACGCACCTTAGCGGCCTGCGTGAGTACACCGAATCCGTACGGGTTGACCAGCGCACCAACGGTGCTGACCACCGTTACGGCGACGTACCAGGGCAGTGGAGGGGAGCTCGATTCGCGCCAGGCGCGGACCGCGTCGCCTGCACAGAGCAGGCAGACGATGGCGATACCCAAAGTTGCCGCCGCGTGCAGGTTGACCCACGCGACTTGCAGCATTAGCACGCCGACCAACCCACCGACGCGTTGGCGCAGCGAGCGCGTCCTGTTCAGGACTAACCCGACCAGCACGAGTAACAGCGGCACGGCAGCGTAGTCAGCCAGCTGCGGTCGGGAGCTGAACCAAGACGTGTAGAGGACGCTTCCGGCAAGCAGCACGATGACTGCCGGCGCGGGCGGCGCCCCCCATGATCGGGCGAGTAGCAGCATGGCCCCGAGAGCAATCCAGGCCCACACGGCGCCGAGCAGCGCGGCACCCGCCATACCCGCCACATGGTGCGCGCCGGCCAGCAGCACGTCGAAGCCCCAGGAGTTCAGTACCCAAGGGCGGCCCGTTATGGTCCAGGAGAACGGATCCGTGGCTGGTAGCTGTCCTGTGTCCCAGATCAGCTGTCCTGTGCGTATCTGCCACCAAGGATCCGAGTCGACGAGCTTCGCAGAACTGGCGGCGGCCGCAGGGGCAACGGCGAGCCAGCTGAGCAGCCAGCGGTTCCTTTCCGTCATGTCGCCTCCGCCCTGGTCGCCAAGGGCTGACATGATGCCACGCCACTGCAGGGCGCGACGGTTTGGCTCGGTAGGCTCAACTCATGAGCACTCCGGCACCCGTCCTCGTTGTTGACTTCGGCGCCCAGTACGCCCAGCTGATCGCGCGGCGGGTGCGTGAGGCCAAGGTCTATTCCGAGATCGTGCCGCACACGATGCCGGCCGCTGAGATGCTCGCGAAGAAGCCCGCGGCGGTGATCTTGTCGGGCGGGCCGTCGAGCGTGTACGAGCCGGGCGCCCCGCAGGTCGACGCCGGCCTGTTCGACAGCGACGTGCCCGTGTTCGGCATCTGCTACGGCTTCCAGGCCATGGCCCAGGTGCTCGGCGGCACGGTCAGCCACACGGGCCTGCGGGAGTACGGGCGCACCGAGCTGACCGCCTCGCCTGAGGCGAGCGCCCTCTTCGGCGGTCTGCCGGGCGAGCAGCCGGTGTGGATGAGCCACGGCGACAGCGTCACGGCGGCCCCGGCCGGGTTCACCGTGACCGCGAGCACGTCCGGGGCGCCGGTCGCGGCGTTCGAGGACCGGGCCACCCGCCGGGCCGGCGTGCAGTTCCACCCCGAGGTCGCGCACACGCCGCACGGGCAGGCCGTACTCGAACGGTTTTTGTATGAGGTCGCCGGGCTCGCGCCCGACTGGACCAGCGACAACATCATCGACGAGCAGGTCGCGGCGATCCGGACCAAGGTCGGCGGCGCGCGGGTGATCTGCGGGCTGTCCGGCGGGGTCGACTCGGCGGTGGCCGCCGCCCTGGTGCACAAGGCCGTGGGTGACCAGCTGACCTGCGTGTTCGTCGACCACGGGCTGCTGCGGGCCGGCGAGGCCGAGCAGGTCGAGAAGGACTACGTCGCGGCGACCGGCATCAACCTCAAGGTCGTCGACGCGGCCGACCGGTTCCTCGGCGCGCTCGCCGGGGTCACCGATCCGGAGACCAAGCGCAAGATCATTGGTCGGGAGTTCATCCGCGTCTTCGAGCAGGCCGCGCGGGAGTTGGAGTCCGAGAGCCACGTCGAGTTCCTCGTCCAGGGCACCCTCTACCCGGACGTGGTCGAGTCCGGCGGCGGCACGGGCACGGCCAACATCAAGTCGCACCACAACGTCGGCGGCCTGCCGGACGACCTCGCGTTCACGCTGGTCGAGCCGTTGCGCACGCTGTTCAAGGACGAGGTCCGCGCGGTCGGCTCGCAGCTCGGCCTGCCGGACGCCATCGTGTGGCGCCACCCGTTCCCCGGCCCCGGCCTGGCCATCCGGATCATCGGCGAGGTCACCCGCGAGCGGCTCGACCTGCTTCGGCAGGCCGACCTGATCGCCCGCGAGGAGCTGACCGCCTCGGGGCTCGACCGCGACGTGTGGCAGTTCCCGGTCGTCCTGCTCGCGGACGTCCGGTCGGTCGGGGTCCAGGGCGACGGGCGCACGTACGGTCACCCGGTGGTGCTGCGGCCCGTGTCCAGCGACGACGCCATGACGGCCGACTGGTCGCGCCTGCCGCACGACCTCATCGCGAAGATCTCCAACCGCATCACCAACGAGGTACCGGGCGTCAACCGCGTCGTTCTCGACGTGACGAGCAAGCCGCCGGGCACGATTGAGTGGGAGTAATTTCCGGTACCCGCCCGTAGGCTGCCCGGGTGCCCGTTTCCGTCATCGCGATCGTCGCGCTGCTCGCCGCCGTAATCGGGCCGCTGTTGCGCGGCCTCATCGTCCGGTACTCCGTGCCGTACGCGGACGCCCCGGACGGCGACGTATCGAACGACGGCGACGGGTCACGTGAGGACGTCTCGGCGCGGCCGCCGGCGTGGCGACGGGAGTGCCCGGCGTGCTGCCAGGCCCTGCCCGGCGCGGGATGGCGGGGCGTGGCGGGTCCGCTCGCGCCGACCGGACGCTGCCCGCGCTGTACTGCCCGGCTCGGGCCGGCGCCATGGGTCGTGGAGATCGTGGCCGCCGTCGTATGTGGACTGCTCGCCTGGCGGATCACCGAACCGTGGACGTTGGTCGCCCTGTGCTGGTTGGCGCTCGCCGGCGTCACGATGGCGTTCGTGGATGTAGCGGTGCACCGGCTGCCCGACCCGCTGACCCTACCGACCTATCTGGGGCTGCTGATGCTGCTCGGCGTCGCCGCGCTGGTCGGGGGCGAGGCCGGCCGGTGGGGCGCAGCCTTCCTGGCCGGGCTCGGGGTCGCGGCGTTCTACTTTGTCCTCGTCCTGATCTCCCCGGCCGGCATGGGGCTGGGCGACGTGAAGCTCGGACTGAGCACCGGTACGGCGCTGGGTTGGGCAGGCTGGACCGTCGCGGTGTACGGCGCGGCTTTTGGAATTCTCATCGGAGGTTTGGCGTCACTGGTCCTTCTAGCTACCCGCCGGGTCGGCCGCAAGGATGAGTTGCCACATGGCCCATTCATGCTCATCGGTGCGCTGGTCATGGTGCTGGCCGTTGGCTGAGCCGGCTTCCGCTCGCCGATCGACTCAGCCGAATGGCCGGTCAAACCTGCTGATCGGTGGTTAAAGACGAGGTGAGCGACCCAGGCCCATTAGTCGCGTACCTGACAGCGGGCCCCGGGTCGAATGCGGGAACGTCGTCGGGTTCCGCGCGACGCGCGGTCGTCCGAGTCGCCGCTCGGGCGGTTGCACGACATTGGAGAAGTCCTGTGAAGAAGCTTCAGGCGAGGTTGCGCACTCCCATCGCGCGCCGTGACAAGGGCGCGTCCGCGGTCGAGTACGGCCTGCTCGTCGCGCTGATCGCGGTCGTCATCGCGGGTGCCGTCTACCTGCTTGGTAACACACTGAAGGGCAAGTTCACCAGCGTCCAGCAGTGTGTGGCGTCCGCTACCGGCAACTGCCCGTAGCGCTCCCTGTCGTGCCATCGGTGCTGCGCGAGCGGCGCCGATGGCACGATGTCTCATCGGGTGTCAGGTGCGCGATTGCAGCCGCTTGATCGAGGGCGGCATAGTGATCGTCGCTCGTGGCCGCGCGCCGCGACGTGGCGACGGCACCGTTCGGCGCAGATCCGGCCCTAAGCGACACGCTCCGAGGTGAGTTCGACGATGGTGCACAGACGGCGTGACCGGGGGGCCGCTGCGGTTGAGTTCGCGCTCGTCCTGCCTGTACTTCTGATTCTGGTCTTTGGGATCATCGACTTTGGGCGCATGCTCAATGCGAAGATCACGCTCACCCAGGCCGCTCGCGAAGGTGCGCGGGCCGCAGCGGTCAGCACGCAGGCCAACGGAGTCAAATGGACCCGGGACGCGGCGCGCAACTCGCTCGGCACCCTCAACCCGACCGTGCTGTCGTGCGCCGACGACCCCTCACGCACAGCCGCATCTGTCACCGTGAGCTACACATTCAGGTTCGCGACGCCGATCGGCGCGATGATCGGCGCTGGTGGCACAACAACGCTGACCTCCGAAGCGGTGAGTCCATGCATCCGGTGACGGCTCGCCCGCCGCGCTCTGTTCTCATCGGGTGGCTATCGCGGCGCCTTGGCCGGCGCGATAGAGGCGCCGTGGCCGTGACCGTCGCCATCCTGCTTGCCAGCGGAACGCTACTCGGGTTCGCAGCGCTGGCCGTCGACGTGGGCGCACTCTACGTGGAGCGCCAGCAGTTGCAGAGCGGTGCGGACGCGGCAGCGCTCGCGGTAGGCAACGCGTGCGCCCGGCGCCGGGCTGCCTGCGACACGATGAATGACCCGGGTGTGCTGCCGCTGGCGCAGCAGTTCGCCAACGCCAACGCCGACGACGATCACGCCCAGGTGCTGTTTGTCTGCGGGCGCGACAGCCGTAACGCACTGCCGTCGTGCGCGGGCCACCCTCCGCCGAACAACCTGACGCGCTGTGTCGGCGACCGTCCATCGGGCTCGACGGAGTGGTACGTCGAGGTGTATGTCGGCACGCTGCGTAGCGGTGGTCAGACCGTGCTGCCACCGGTGTTCTCCAGGAGCATCGGCTCGAATGGTGCCTCGGTGGGCGCCTGCGCCCGGGCAAGCTGGCGTACGAACAGCACAGGCTTTCTTGGCTTCGGTATCTCGTTATGCGCGTACAGCTGGGCCACCAACGGCGGCGTACCCACGACGCCGGAGCTTGCGAAGATGGATGTCTTCGATACCAGCGGTGTGTTCGAGCGCGACAGCACCCACGAGGATCATTACGACCGCAAGGTGGAGTGCGAGGACGGACCGCCCGCCGGTTGGGACGAAGCGCCGGACTTCGCGTGGTTTGCCTCGAACAGCCAGTGCCTGACCTCAGTGGTCAGCGGCGTCGCCGCGGGTGGTCCAGCTTGGTCGGCGCCGTGCCTCTCGGTGATCTACGAGGCCTGGGACGACCACGACACCATTCGCTTGCCTGTCTATGACGGGATGACGGGGTCGGGCGCGAGTGCCGAGTACCACGTCATCGGTTATGTCGAGTTCTTTGTGTTCAGCTATCGAGGTGGGTCGGGAACCTTCGGACAAAGGCCCAACTGGGTGGAACCGTTTCCCTGGCAAGCCGACCCGCCTCCCTATTCGTGCTCGCCAGGAGAACAGTGCATTGCCGGGCAGGTGACCACTGCCTTCATCGCTAGTAGCAGCGGCGGCGGACGAACCCGCAGCGTCACCCTCACCGGCTAGAGTGTCCGCACGTCACGACCTAGATCAGGACCCCTTACATGACTCGTCGTCTCCTCGCGATTGCCGTTGCGATCGTCCTCGCCGCCTTCGGCACCGCAGCGGTGCTGTACTACGCGTTCAGCGCCGACACTCGGGCGCAGGATCGCATTTCGAACCCGGTGACGGTGGCGGTCGCTGACCAGGTGATCCCGGCGGGCACCTCTGGGGCCACGATCCGGTCCCGCAAGCTTGTCCGCTTCGAGAAGATGCCGAAGGACGCGGTCCCGAGTGACGCCCTGAGCGAGATCAGTGTCGACCAGGACAAACTGGTCGTCACATCGAATATCGCGGCTGGTCAGGTCCTGATGGCCGCAAACTTCGGGTCGCAGAGCCAAATCGCGAACGGGCTTGCGCTGCCCAGCGGATCCCTGGCCGTAACGGTGGAGACCGGTGCGCCCGAGCAGGTCGCCGGCTACGTCCGGCCAGGCTCGGAGATCAGCATCTTCCTGACGTACAAGGTCGTGGACTCCAATGGGGACCCGACCAAGATCACGCGTACCCGGGTTCTGCTCCCTAAGGTTGAGGTACTCGCCGTGGGCACGTACACCCCGAACGGCGGTGGCGGCAATGCGAACGACCCGACCGCGGGCGGCGGCAGTGGATCGCTCCTTGTGACAGTCGCGGTGAATCAGGCGGAGGCCGAGCGGCTGATCCAGGGCCTCAACGTGGGTAGTCTCTATCTCGGTCTGCTCGGCGACTCAACGGACGTCAAGGCCGGGTCGGGCGTAGACAATCGGGATTCTGGCGCTGGCTCGACGCCGATCTTCCGCTAGGTCGCGTTCAGCAGGGGTGGGGGAGTGATATGACGATCCTGTTCGAGCCGCATAGGCGCGAAGCTCAGCAGTTCGCGCTGCTTCTCGGCAACGACGTCCACGTCGGCGTGGCGCCGGCCGACCTCGCCCGACTGCTCGCGGAGTACCCGGGTGAACAGCTCGTCATCCTCGGGCCGGGTGTCGAACTCGGGGACGCGCTCGCCATCGCCGCCGACTACCGGCTTAGCCGACCGGCCCTGGGCGTGGTCCTCATTCGCCACCGGGTGGACGTCGGTCTGCTCGGCGAGGCCATCCGTGCCGGTGTGCGCGAGGTCGTGCCGAGCAACGACCCGGCCGCGCTGCTCGCAGCATGTGCCCGGTCCCTGGAAGTGTCGCGGCAGATGGCACCCGCCACCGGTCGGCGCATCGGTGGAGCGGGCATCGGCGGCCGTGACGCGAAGGTCATAACCGTATTCGCGGCAAAGGGCGGCTGCGGGAAAACCACCATGGCGACCAATATCGCGGCTGCTCTGGCCGCCGGTGGCGCGCGTCGGGTCTGCCTCGTGGACCTCGATCTCGCCTTTGGTGATGTGGCGATCATGTTGCAGCTAGTGCCGGAGCGCAGCATCGCGGACGCGGTGGCGCTGGGTGACCAGCTTGAAGAGGTGTCGCTACGTGCTTTGCTCACCCCGCACAGCCCCGGCCTGGACACGCTTCTAGCTCCTGCTGGCCCCGCTGAGGCGGAACGAATCACCCAGGGCCTCGTCGTCGAGGTGATCGGACTACTCAGGGGCATGTTCGACTACCTGGTCATCGACACGCCACCTGCCTTCACTGACCATGTCTTGGCCGCGCTCGACGCTTCCCACGTGCATGTCCTGCTGACGACGCCGGATATGCCGGCGCTGAAGAATCTACGCATCACCCTGGACACGTTTGACCTGCTGGACCTGCCGAAGGAAAACCGTCTCGTCGTGCTCAACCGGTCCGACGCGAAGGTGGGACTATCTGCCAGCGATATCGAGCGGGCCACCCGGGCGAACGTCAGCGCACATGTCCCGTCCAGCCGAGATGTGCCGGTTTCCATCAACCGAGGTGTGCCGATCATGGTTGACAGTCCACAGCACCCGGTGAGCAAATCGATCCGAGAGTTCGCCCTCGGCCGCCTGACCAACCCCAATGGGCCGGCAGAGCCGACCCGTTCCGGAGGGTTGCGTGGACTGCTCGGTCGGGGTCGATGACCAATTCCATGGGTGAGCAAACGGCGGAGGAGGTGGCATGAGTCTCGCTGATCGGCTCGCGCAGCGGAAGGTGGTGGTCGAAGCCGCCGAGCGGCCGCGTAGCGGCAGCACCCGCACCACGGGCCCACTCGCCGAGATCCGTCGCCGGGTCCATCAGGAGCTGCAGGAAATCCTCGGTCCGCAGCTCTATAACGAGCGTTCGCTGGAGGTCCTGGAGTACCGGGTCCGCGAGACTCTGCAGGCGGTACTCGCACGGGAAGAGACGCCGCTAACGGCGGCAGACCGCAGCCGGATCGCGTCGGAGATCTGTGACGAGATCCTGGGGCACGGCCCGCTGGAACCGCTGCTGCGAGACCCTGATATCTCGGAAATTATGGTCAATGGTCCGGACAAAATCTATGTCGAGCGATTCGGGCACATTGTTCCGGTTGACGCTGCTTTTGTGGACGAGGATCATCTGCGGCGCATCATCGACAAGATCGTGGCCCGGGTCGGCCGGCGTGTGGACGAGTCGAGTCCGATGGTGGACGCCCGGCTGCCCGACGGCAGTCGCGTGAACGCTGTCGTGCCGCCGATCGCACTGGACGGCGCCGCCCTCACGATCCGGAAGTTCTCCGCTGACCCGTACACGATCGACGATCTGATCGGGTTCGGCACGCTTACCACGCAGGTGGCCTCCCTGCTTGAGGCATGCGTCCGGGGCCGTCTCGACATCCTGATCACGGGCGGTACGGGCACAGGCAAGACCACGACGCTGAACGTGATGTCGCAGTTTCTGCCAGATGACGAGCGCATTGTCACCATTGAGGACGCCGCCGAACTCCAACTGCGCCAGAACCATGTGCTGCGGTTGGAGTCGCGCCCGGCCAACATTGAGGGTCGCGGCCAGGTGACGGTCCGTGACCTGGTGCGCAACGCCCTGCGAATGCGCCCCGACCGCATTGTCGTCGGTGAGGTCCGGGACGGCGCCGCCTTGGACATGCTGCAGGCCATGAACACCGGTCATGACGGTTCACTTGCCACGGTGCACGCCAACTCGCCACGCGACTCGCTCGCCCGTATCGAGACCATGGTGCTCATGGCGGGCATGGACCTGCCGATGCGTGCCATCCGGGAACAGATCTCGGCGGCCGTCGACATCATCGTGCACCAGACCAGGCTTAAGGACGGGACGCGCCGCATTACCCACATCACGGAGGTCGTTGGCATGGAGGGGGACGTGGTGACCCTCCAGGACATCTTTCTGTTTGACTTCCGGGCTGGCACTGATGAGTTCGGCCGCTTTCGCGGGCAACTGCGCCCGACGGGGTTGCGGCCCCAGTTCCTGGAGCGGCTGGCCGAGGTTGGCGTCACCGTGCCGGCGGAGGTCTTCGGTGGCGGCGCGGCCGCCTGACGACAGGATCGACACCCAATACCATGGACCTCTCCCTTCCAGTCGTCGTTGAGCAGCTCACGATCCCCGCGCCGCCCCGGTGGGCCGCGCTGATCGCTGGCGTCACCGTCTTTGCGGCACTGACGCTGCTGGTGGTGGCGCTGATCTGGCCTCGGTCCCGGCGCCACGAGCGCATTAAGCAGATCGCGCAGTTCGGCCCGGCCCGCACGCTTCCCGCTGCGGCACCGACCCAGGACCAAGAGGGCAACGCGCTCTCCCGGACGGCCCTCAAGGCCGCGCAGGAGCTGGTACGCGTTCGTGGCAACGAGGCAGGCATCGCGCTGAAGCTGGAGCGAGCCGGCATGGGCTTGAGACCGCACGAGTGGGTGCTCGTCCGCGGACTTAGCGTTATCGGCGGTGCGGTGCTCGGTGTGTTTCTCGCTAGTGCGGTCGGTGCGCTGCTCGGCATCGTCCTAGGCCTGCTCGTCCCGATGCTGTACCAGTCGATCCGCATCAGCCGGCGTTCGGACGCATTCGCTGAGCAGTTGCCAGAAGGGCTGCAACTGGTGGTGGGGTCGCTGCGGTCGGGCTTCTCCTTGCCGCAGGCGCTCGACTCACTGGTCCGCGAGTCGCCGCAGCCGCTGTCGCAGGAGTTCGGTCGCGCCCTCACTGAGTATCGGCTGGGTGGTGATCTGGCTGACGCGCTGGAGCGGGTCGCTAGCCGCACGGGTAACCGCGATTTGACCTGGGCCCTCATGGCAATCCGCATACAGCGCGAGGTTGGCGGCAACCTCGCCGAGGTGCTGCAGACAGCCGTAGAGACCATGCGCGAGCGCGGCCGGTTGCGCCGGCATGTGCGCAGTCTCTCGGCAGAAGGTCGGCTCTCGGCATACGTGCTCATCGCTCTTCCGCTCGTGCTGGGTCTATTCATGTTCGTAACGCGCCGCGAGTACATGGCACCTCTTTTCACAGACCCACTGGGCATCGTCATGTTGCTGGTCGGGGCGACGATGCTCGTGGCCGGAATCTTCTGGATCGTGCGCGTCGTGAAGGTCGAGGTCTGACGGGTATGGGCGACGTTCTGTTAGCCGGCGGCGGCTTGGCACTGTTCATCGGCCTGACGATCCTCGTCGTCTCATTGGCGCTATCCGGCGGCAGTCGCACAGGCGTTTCACGTGGCCTGCACTCGATCGACCAGGTGTATGCCGCTGGGGGCACGGTGGCTGCGCCGGAGGCTGATGGCTTCAGCAGCCGCGTGGTCGCGCCCATGTCGGGCCGCGTAACCCGGATCGGTCGGCAGCTCACCCCAGGCGGCACGCTGACCCGTCTGCGGCGGTGGCTCAACTACGCGGGCAACCCGCCGTTCTGGACGGTGGACCGAATTTTCAGCCTGAAGGGTATTGGTCTTCTCGCCCTCGGGGTGGTCGGCGCGCTGG
Organism: Luedemannella helvata; assembly: GCF_039528415.1. Lineage (NCBI taxonomy): Bacteria > Bacillati > Actinomycetota > Actinomycetes > Micromonosporales > Micromonosporaceae > Luedemannella > Luedemannella helvata. Next base: position 251,486 of record NZ_BAAALS010000001.1, on the reverse strand, counting down.
CCGGACTTTTTATCGACGGAGCGATCGGGGCGATTCTGGGCGGTCTTGTCGGTGCTGTGATGGGTTACTACGTGCCCGACCTGATCATCTACCAACTCGGGTATAACCGGCAGGAACTCATTCGTCAGTCAATGCCGGATGTATTGGACATCCTGACGGTTAGCGTGGAGGCAGGTCTCGGCTTCGACGCGGCGCTTGCCCAGGTTGCGCGGTACGGTCGCGGGCCACTCGTGGGCGAATTCGCCCGGTCGCTGCAGGAGATGCAGATTGGCCTGTCGCGGGTCGAAGCCATGCGCGCGCTCGCCCCACGTACTCGGGTGATCGAGCTTCGTACATTCTGCTCTGTAGTCGTTCAGGCGAGCGAGCTAGGCGTGCCGATCGCCACCGTGCTGCGTGAGCAGGCGAAAGAGATGCGAGTGCGCCGTCGTCAACGAGCTGAGGAGATCGCGCAGAAGATTCCGGTGAAGATCCTGTTCCCGCTGATCTTCTGTCTGTTCCCGTCACTCTTCATTGTTGTGATAGGGCCTGGCGTGATCAACATCATCAACGGGCTGGATATGTTCTGACGACCGCGGGTGACGGTTATGTCACTGATCCGACAGTGGAATCGTCGTTCGCGCTGGAAACGGTCACAATTCTCCGGTGACCCGCGCGACCGAGCCGTTGCGGAGGATCGCCGCTTACGGCATATGTACTGATTCCGACAACCGGGTGTTGTTGGTTCGAGCCTCCGTCACCTCCGGCACCCCGGGCGCGTGGTCGCTTCCGGGTGGGGCGGTTGACCACGGCGAACACCCCTTCGACACCGTGGTACGCGAGACGGCCGCCGAGACGGGCCTGTCGGTGAGCGTCGACCGGCTGCTCGACGTGGTCTCGGATCTGCGCACCCTGCCGGGCATCGCGTTGCACACCGACCGCCTCATCTACGCGGTCGCGTTGCGGGGCGGGGCGCTGCGCGAGCGGGTGGGCCAGCCGACCGACCTGGCCCGGTGGGTCCAGCGCGAGGAACTCGCCGAGCTGTCGCTGCGTCCGTTCACCGCGACCGCCCTCGGCATGGACGGGGCGGTCGACGCCGAGGCGCCCGACGAGACGCCCGAGCTGCCCTCCTTCTACGCCGTGCCCGGCCCGGACGGCCTGCACCGCACGCAGCGTTTCGCGGCGTACGGGCTGGTGACCGATCCGACGAACCGGGTGCTGCTGACCCGCATCGCGGACGGGTACCCGGGGGCGGGCCGCTGGCACCTGCCCGGCGGCGGCACGGACTACGGCGAGCAGCCCGGCCCGGCCCTGATCCGGGAGTTGGTTGAGGAGACCGGCCAGCAGGGGCGCCTGCTCGACCTGCTCGGCGTGGCGAGCCACCGCGATCCGGCGTCGCTGGGCCCGGAGGGGTACCCGATCGACTGGCACGGCGTGCGCGCCTTCTACCGCGTGATGGTGGACACGCCGACGCCGCCGACGGTGCACGACGTCGGCGGTTCCACGGCCGAGGCCCGCTGGTTCGACCCGCAGCAGCTCACGACCCTGCCGCTGACCGAGGTGACCGAGGAGGCGCTGTCCCGCTCGCCCCTGGCGTAACCCGATCGGGTGGCATCATCGGAGGGTTCCCCTACGGGGGACCTGACGATGGGAGTGGCGCGGGTGCGACGGCGGCGAATCGGTGCGTACGGAGTCTGTCTGGACGCGCGGGGCCGGGTGCTGTTGGTGCGCCTGGCGGCCGATTCGACGCAGCCCGGCCGGTGGATGCTCCCGGGTGGTGGGGTTGACCACGGCGAGGCGCCGGCGGCCGCGGTGGTCCGCGAGATCGCGGAGGAGACCGGCCTGCGGGTGCGCGTACGCGGGCCCCGCGACGTGTACCACGACATGATCGTCGACCGGCGGGGCGGCCTCGTCCACCATGATCGGTTGATCTTCGACGTGGACGTGATCGACGGCGAGCTGCGCGACGAGCCGGACGGCTCCACCGACGCGGCGGCCTGGGTCGACGCGGAGGAGTTGCCGACCCTGCCGCTGCTGCCCTTCGTGGCCGAGGCGCTCGGCGTGACGCCGGACGAGACCTTCGCGGCCGCGGCCGAGAGCGCCGCGCGCGCCGCGGCGGCCCGCATAGCGGCCGAGGAGACCAGCGCGGCGCTCGCCGGTGCGTCCGCCGCGACCGCGCCCGGCGTCGCCGGCCCCGGCGGCGTGCCGAGCCGGTTCCAGCGCTTCGCGGCGTACGGGCTGGTGACCGACCCGGCGGACCGCGTGCTGCTCTCCCGGATCGCGAACGGTTACCCCGGCAGCGGCCGGTGGCACCTGCCGGGCGGCGGTACGGATCACGGCGAGCACGCGGCGGCCGGCCTGCTCCGCGAGATGTACGAGGAGACGGGCCAGCGCGGCCGGGTGACGGCGCTGCTGAGCGTCTCGCACCGGTACAGCGGGCCGGCGCTGGGTCCCGAGGGGGTGCCGATCGATTGGCACGGCGTACGGGTGGTGTTCCGGGTGATCGTGGATGAGCCGACGGCGGCGTCGGTCATGGAGGCGCCGGGCGGCTCGACCGCCGAGGCTGGCTGGTTCACGGTCGCGGACGCGCTGCGCCTGCCGCTCACGGAGATCGCCGAGGAGTCGATCTCCGGACAGCTCGCCGGTCACCGGAGAGGGCGAAGGCCGGCGGTGTGACCCGTCACAGCTCTGGGCGTGTTGCCGCAGGTAGGGGACAATAGACGTCAGGTGGTCGGGGGATTGCGAAGCGTAATCAACCTTCGCGGCGATAAGTCCGATTCCGATACGTACGAGGCTAAAGACTGCCTGGTTCGGGCATCGCCAAGACGCCTCCCGTGTGCGATCGTGTAGGACGCTAACCGGGCGAACCCGGATTGGCTGTCCTACTGGAGGGATAACGTGCCGAGACCCAGGCTCCGTCGGCGACGCAGCATGGACAACCCCGGGCCCGCGGGCCGCCGGTGGGGTCGCCTGCGCCGCAGCGGATCGCTCGCTCGACAGGTTCTCGTGGAGGGACGCGGCATCGTCGGCCGGGTCGGCCGCCGCCGCGACAAGGATGGCGTGACGACACAGCGCACTGACGCCGACGCGTTCGACCCCCTGGCCGGCCGGAGGCTGCGCTCGCGGCAGGTCGCCGCCGCTCCGGTGAGCCCGGCCCTGCCGCCCGTGCGGGGCGTCGACGCCGAGGCCGGCATGGTCAGCATCCCGCTGCTGCCCGGCGAGCGTACGCCGGCACGTCGGGTGAAGTTCGCCATCGCCAATGGCTGCACGGTCGCGAGCCTCGTGCTCGGCATGGTCGCGGTCTTCCTGGCGATCAACGGCGAGCTGCGGTTCGCCGCCGTGGCGTTGCTCGGCTGCGTGGCCTTCGACGGCTGCGACGGCGGTCTCGCCCGCCGGTTCGGCGTGGCCAGCCCGTTCGGCGCGCAGATGGACTCGCTGGCCGACCTCAGCTCGTTCGGCGTGGCCACGGGCATCGTGGTGTACCAGTGGCTCATCGCCTCCGGCGCCTCGCCGGCGGCCGCCGCCCCGGTCTGCGCCCTCATCGCGGTCTGCGCCGCGATCCGCCTGGCCCGGTTCAACGTCTCGCCGAAGGACGGCCGCTTCTTCACGGGCGTGCCGACCACCATGATCGCCGCGGTGCTCGCGCTCGCGACGCAGCTGAGCCCGGACATGCCGGCCAGCGCCCGGGTGGCCGTCGTCGCGCTCGCCGCGCTGGCGATGGTGAGCTCGTTCCCGTACGCGAAGCTGACCCGCGTGGTGCGCCTGCCCATCTGGGTGTGGCTGCTGCCGCTCGTCGGCGTCCTGATCAACCCCGCGGTGACGTTCGTCCTCGTCGTCCTGGCCTACCTGGTCAGCGGCCCGCTGATCTGGCTGCACCAGCGCCAGACCCGCCGCGTCGTCGCGCCCTAGCTGCTCACGCGTAAAAAAGGGGGACCCGCGAGGGTCCCCCTTTTTTGGCTTTACGGGTCTGCGCCTCAGATCCAGCGGGCGATCACGGTTTCGCCGCCCACCACGCGGTCGCCCACGGCGACCTCCGCGACGGCCAGGTCGGCCGGCAGGTACACGTCCGTGCGCGAACCGAACCGGATGAGGCCGAAGCGCTCACCCCTCGCCAGCAGGGAGCCGGCCGGCGCCCGGTGCACGATCCGCCGGGCGATCAGCCCGGTGCGCTGCGCGACCACGACCGGTCCGCGGGTCGTTTCCAGCACCGTGTACGCCGCGACGTTGTGCTCCGCCTCCGGCTTCATGGCCGCCGCGAAGCCGCCGTCGACGACGAACTGGTCGGCGACCCGACCGGCGACCGGCGCCCGGTTCACGTGCACGTCCAGGACGGACAGGAACACGGCGACGCGCAGGTACTCCCGCTCGCCCCAGGTGCCCAGCTTGTCGTCGCGCAGCCGCTCGACCGAGAGCACCCTGCCGTCGCTGGCCGCCACCACGGCGCTCGGGTCGGTCGGGACCTGGCGCTCGGGGTCGCGGAAGAACGCCGCGACCGGCCCGGCCGCGAGCGCCGGTACGAGCCAGGCCCGCGAGCGCGGCCGCACCGTGCGCAGCAGTGCGGCGGCGCCGAGGAAGATCGCGGCGGCGGCCACGCCGTTGGAGTCGATGTTCATCGTGCGCGACAGCTTCACGCTGCTGGTGCGGGCCAGGGGGGCCAGGGACTCGGCGAGCGCCGGCTCGGCCGCGCTGAAGCACAGCCGCTGCACCTTCAGCGGCGGCGGGTTGATGAGCACCAGGTCGCTGCCGACGCCGTGGCTGTCGGCGTAGCGGGCCACCTCGGCGGCGGCCGGCCCGGCGAGGAACTCGGCCGCGGGGACGGCGACACTGAGCACGCCGCCCGGGGTGAGGAGCTTGGCGAGGCCGTCGATCTCCGCGCGGGCGGACTCAGCGGACCCCTTCAGCGGCTCGGCGATGATCACCGAGTCGGCCGGGTCGGCGTCCGCGAGCGTCTCGATGACGCGTACCCGTTGCTCCACCAGCGCGGACGCGGCGGTGACGTGGGCGCGGACCTCGGCCGACGCGGCCCCGGCCACCACGGTCAGCGTGCCGGCCGGCCCGAGCGCCTCGATCGCGGCGTTGAGCACCTCGGACTGTCCGCTCACGCCCACGACCAGGCCGGTGGCGGAGCCCGTGCGGCGGGCGAAGTCGGCGGCGAGCGCGGCGGCGGCCCGGCCCTCGACCCGGCTGAAGCCGGGACCGGGGAGTCCGGCGCTGGGTGACTCGGTCATCGTGACCCCTTCGGCGAGGCTGCGTGGTCGGGCCCGGTCGGCCCCGCAGGCCAGCATATGCGGCGGGGGTGGGCCGACCCAGTGGGCCGGCCCACCCCCGCGGGTGGACCCCGTCAGTCCGTCGGTTCCGGCTTGTCGGCCGAAGCCGCGGCCTCTGGGGCGCTTGCGGTGGGCGGGGCCGTGACGGGCGCGCGCCGCGGCCGCAGGTTGAGCAGTACGCCCAGCAGCCCCAGCCCGATCAGCGCCAGGGCGAGCAGCCAACCCAGGTTGGGCAGGCTGACGTCGAGGTAGCTGCCGCTGGCCCAGGCGACGACGATCACCAGGAAGATCAGGCCGAACGTGAGCGATACGGCGTCGGTGTGGTGCCGGTTCATCGGTGTACCTCCAGGTTGCCCGCCGTCACCTCGATGATGAGGGTGATCTTTCCGCCGCCCGCACCGTCGACGCCCAGGTCGGTGACGGTGCGGGACGGGTTGAACAGGCCCTCCCACTTCTCGCCGAACACCTCGGCGTTGCCGGCGACCACCTTGGCCTCGACCGTGGCGTCGACGTTGCGGGGAAGGATGACGTCGACATTGCCGGCGCGGGTCGTGAGCCGCGTGGTCACGTCCCGGTCGGTGAAATCGACCTTGGACAGGTCCAGCCGGGTGTCGCCGGCGCCCTGGCGGTACTGGTCCTGGATCTCGGCGACGGTCTGCGGCCGCCACTCGATGTTGCCCATATGACCCCAGTTGCCGTCGTGGCGGACGCCGTTGACGCCGGCCGTGAGGGCCAACAGCAGCGACAGCGCGATGCCCAGCCCGATGAGACCGCGGGCCCGGCCGACCCAGGCGCCGAGCACCAGGCCGAACCCGACCGTGGCCAGCGCGGCGCCGACGTATACCTCGCCCGGGACGGACGCGCCGCCCAGGTCGACCAGCGCGACGATGCCCAGGACGATCAGCATCAGGGACAGGACCAGGCCGCCGAGCCGCGACTTGGGCGGCTTCGGGGGCGGCGGCGTCGGGACGGGCCGGGCGAAGGTCGGCGGTACGGGCGGCGGGGCGTACGGGCCGTGCGGCGCGAACGGCGGACGCGGCGCGGCACCGGGCGGCGGCGGCGCCAACGGCGTGGTCGCCGTGGCGGGGGAGGACATGGTGGCTCCTTGCGACGGGGGTGGGTAGTAACCGGCCGGCGGTGGCACGACCGGATAGCCGGGGGCGGGCGGGTACCCGGCCGCGGGCGGTACGGGCGGCGGAGCGCCGGGCGCCCCGCCGGCCGCCCCGCCGCGCTCGCGCAGCAGCAGGTAGCCGCCGCCGAGCAGCAGCAGCACGGCGAACAGGCCGGGCTCGGCGCGCCCGCCCAGGAACGCGGCGAGGGTCAGCAGCACGATGCAGGCCACGATCACCGTGACGACGGTCGGCGTGCTCGACTTGCCGCGGCCGAGGACGGCCTCGACCGGTGCGCCCGTGTCGCCCTCGGACGGCAGCGTCAGCCACCCGACGAGGTAGACCAGCAGGCCCACGCCGCCGAAAATGGTCAGCACCGCGAGGACGATGCGCCACAGCACCGGGTCGGTGTTCGTGGCCCGCCCGAACGCGCTGCAGACACCGGCGAAGACCCGGCCCTGCGCGGGCCGGACCAGGCCGTGCTTGACGGCGAAGGTGTACAGCGGCGAGGACGGCTGGGCGCCGTACTGGCCGGCGCCGGGCGGTGGGGGAGCCTGGCCGGTGTGGTCGCCGCCCGGAGGCGGTGGCGGGGCCTGGCCGGTGTCGTCGCCGCCCGCGGTCGCCGGCTCGGGTGCGTCCGGGTTCCCAGGCGGCTGAGGGGGACGGTCGTCTGTCATGGTTCGATCCTGAACCCTGGCGGCCCCGGTATGCCTCAGGAAGAGACCCTGAGCTGACCCTGGCTTTGCCGGATCAGGGTCGCCGTCGCTGGTCGGCGGCCCCGTGGCGTGTGACGATCGGTGGGACGCCACCCCGCAGGACAGGAGCAGGAAGATCAAAACCATGGACGGTCCGGCCGCCACCGCGTACCAGCCGCGCCGCCTCTACCGCGACCGCGGCGACCGGCTCGTGGCGGGCGTGGCCGCCGGCCTGGCCGAGCACCTGCGCCTGCCCGTCGCCGCCGTGCGCATCGGGTTCGTGGCGCTGGTCATCGCCAACGGCCTGGGCATCCTGCTCTATGTCGCCTTTTGGGCCGTCCTGCCCGTCTCGCCGAAGGCACTCGGCGCGCCACCGCGCAAGCGCCGCCCGCTGGAGCTGCTGCCCTTCCTGGGGCTGATCGTCGGCGTGTTCCTCCTGCAGTTGCGCCTCGGCTGGTTCGGGCTCAACGCGACCGTCGTCGCCCTGCTCGCGCTCGTGGCGCTCGGCGCCGGCATCATCTGGCACCAGGCCGACCCGGCGCGCCGCAAGGGCATGGCCGACCCGGCCGAGACGGACCTGCCCTGGTCGCAGCGGTTCATGCGCGGGTTCGAGGAGGAGTCCGACAGGGACCGGCGCTGGTCACTGCTGCGCATCATCGGCGGCGGGCTGCTCGTCATCACCGGCATCATCGCCATCCTCACCGTGTACGCCGCGCCGTACGGCTCCATCGACCTGAGCTCGATCGGGCTGAGTCTCGCCTTCGCGGTGCTCGCGTTGGCGGGCGTCGTGCTCATCCTGGCCCCGCTGATCTACCGGATCTTCGGGCAGCTGCGCGAGGAGCGGGTCGCCCGCATCCGCGAGCAGGAGCGCGCCGAGATCGCGGCGGTCGTGCACGATCAGGTCCTGCACACGCTCGCGCTGATCCAGCGCAGTGCCACCGACTCGGCCAGCGTGCAGCGGCTGGCCCGCGGCCAGGAGCGCAGCCTGCGCAACTGGCTCTACAAGCCGGCCGCCTCGCCGGCCGAGCGGGTCACCGCCGCGCTGGAGGAGGTGGCCGCCGAGGTCGAGGACTCGTACGGCATCGCGGTCGAGACCGTCATCGTCGGCGACGCGCCCTCCGACGACGACACGGCCGCGCTCGTCGCCGCCGTGCGCGAGGCGCTGGTGAACGCGGCACGTCACGCCAAGGTGCCCAGCGTGTCGCTCTACGCCGAGATGGAGGAGGATCAGATCAGCGCGTACGTCCGCGACCGCGGCGCCGGGTTCGAGCTGTCCTCCGTGGACGGTGACCGCCAGGGCGTGAAGGGGTCGATCATCGGCCGGATGGACCGGCACGGCGGCACCGCGGAGATCCGTACCGCGCCCGGCGAGGGCACCGAAGTCGCGCTGCACCTCCCGCGCGGTCGAGAAAGGAAGGCGGGGTCATGACAGAGCAGGCCCAGGTTCGTCGGTTGCGGGTGTTTCTCGTGGACGACCACGCGATGTTCCGGGCCGGCGTGCGCGCCGAGCTGGGCGCGTACGTCGACGTGGTCGGGGAGGCCGCCACCGTGCCCGAGGCGATCTCGCGCGTCCCCGCCGCCGCGCCCGACGTCGTGCTGCTCGACGTGCACATGCCGGACGGCGGCGGCCGCATGGTGCTGGACGCGCTGCGCCGCCAGCACCCGGAGATCAAGTTCCTGGCGCTGTCCGTGTCCGACGCCGCCGAGGACGTCATCGGCCTGATCCGGGCCGGCGCCCGCGGCTACGTCACGAAGACGATCTCGCCGGAGCAACTGGCCGACGCCGTGCGCCGGGTGGCCGACGGCGACGCGGTGTTCAGCCCGCGCCTGGCCGGGTTCGTGCTGGACGCGTTCGCCACCCGCCCGGACGTACCCGTCGTCGACCCGGAGCTCGACCAGCTCACCAACCGCGAGCGCGAGGTGCTGCGCCTGCTCGCGCGCGGCTACGCGTACAAGGAGATCGCCAAGGAGCTGTACATCTCGATCAAAACGGTCGAGACGCACGTCTCCAACGTCCTGCGCAAGCTGCAGATGTCCAACCGGTACGAGCTGTCGCGCTGGGCCGCCGACCGCCGCCTCGTCTGAGCCGCCCTACTCCGTGCGCAGCACGGTGAACGCCTCCGCGAGGCGGCCCTCGCCGAGCCCGGCGGCGCTGGCCGTCTCGGCCAGCCGGTGACGCAGGATCGCGTCGAGGTCGATGTGGCTGGTCTGCGAGGCGTGAGCGCGCAGGGCCGTCAACTTCGTCTCGTACGCGTCCGTGATGTCGACCACGTGATCCGGTGACGGCCCGGCCGTGTACCAGACCTCCCGCACGGTCCACGGCTGCAGGCCGTGTTCGCTCAGCAGCTCCGGGTACGCGAACGGGTTGCGCGAGTCCGGGTAGATGGCGCAGGTCGTCGCCTCGCCGACCGCCAGGTGATCGGGGTGGCTGGGGCCGGCGATCCGGTCCCAGCGCCGTAGCGGCGAGTTCGTGATGATCCGGTCCGGGCGGTGGCGGCGGATCGCCGCGATGATGTCGCGCCGCAGTTCGAGGCTGGGCGTGACCGTGCCGTCGGAGTACCCGTCAAGGAATTCCACGGTCTTGACCCCGACGACGGACGCTGCCGCCCGCTGCTCCGACTCGCGGATCGCGGGAATCCGCTCGCGCGGGGTGTCGTCGAAGCCGCCCGCGTCGCCGCGCGTAACGATCAGGTACGTGACCTCGATGCCGGCGTCGACCCAGCCGGCGATCGTGCCGGCGGCGCCGAAGTCGACATCGTCGGGGTGCGCGAACACCCCGAGCGCGCGACTGACGTCGGTGAGGACGGGAGCGGACGGCGGAAAGGTCACCCCGTCAACCTACCGCCACTCCTGCTGGCTACAGCGGGCCGCGGCCGGCGCGCAGCAGCAGCATGGCGACCTGAACGCCGTCGGGGCCGAGGGCCTCGCGGAAACGCTCGACGATCTGCTGCTCGCGGGAGAGCACGAGCCGGGTGCCGCCGGAGGCGACCCGGGTCTTGCCGACCTCCTGGGAGATGGCGGCGCGCTCCAGCCAGAGGTCGATGATCGCCGAGTCGATCTCGTCGATCCGTTCTCGCAGCGCGGTGATGTGCTCGCTCGGCACCGTGTCGGCGCTGGCGATCGTCGTGCCGGATGAGGTCGTGATGGTGTCCGGGGCGGGGCTCAGAGCGGCGGTCATGTCATGCTCCTCGATGGATTCGACGGGGGTCACACGTCCCGGAGCGCCAAGAAGCCCCGGACTCGTGGGAGCCGGGGCTTCTCGCAGGTCTCTTGCTCAGGCGTGACCTACGGCTGCCGGGGTCCCGGTGCCGTAGCCATAAAATCGCGCCTGAGAGTGCTGCACGTTGCCCAGTATGCCATCGCCGGCCCGCCGCGCCAGCACCGAACCACCTTTTGGGACGCACGCCTCACGGGGGCGCCTGCCACCACGGGCCGATGTCGGTGGCCGGGCATAGACTCGCACAACGATGCCCACTCTTTTCGACCCGCCTCTGCGGTCACCCGCGCCAGCCGAGTCACACGCCCTGTTGGACGGGCTCAACGACGCCCAACGCGCCGCCGTGACCCACGCCGGCACGCCGCTGCTCATCGTGGCCGGCGCCGGTTCCGGCAAGACCCGGGTGCTCACGCACCGCATCGCCTACCTGCTGGCGGCGCGCGACGTGCACCCCGGCGAGGTGTTGGCGATCACCTTCACCAACAAGGCGGCGGCCGAGATGAAGGAGCGGGTCACCGCCATCATCGGCAGCCGGGCCCGGTTCATGTGGGTCAGCACGTTCCACTCGGCGTGCCTGCGCATCCTGCGGGCCGAACACGCCCAGCTGGGCCTGAAGTCGACATTCAGCGTGTACGACGCGGACGACTCGCGGCGGCTCATGCAACTCGTCGCGCGCGAACTCGACCTCGACCCGAAGCGGCACCCGGCGCGGGCGCTGGCGGCCGAGGTGTCGAACCTCAAGAACGAGCTGATCACCCCGGAGGCGGCCACCGATCGGGCCCAGGGTCCACACCAGCGCACGGTCGCCGAGGCGTACGCGCTGTACCAGAGGCGCCTCGCGGAGGCGCAGGCGCTCGACTTCGATGACCTGATCATGATGACGGTCCGGTTGCTGCAGGAACACCCGGACACGGCCGAGCACTACCGTCGGCGCTTCCGCCACGTGCTCGTCGACGAATACCAGGACACCAACCACGCGCAGTACGTGCTGGTGAAGGAGCTGGTCGGGTCGACCGGCGAGCTGTGCGTGGTCGGCGACGCCGACCAGTCGATCTACGCGTTCCGGGGCGCGACCATCCGCAACATCCTGGAGTTCGAGCGCGACTTCCCGGACGCGCGCACGATCCTGCTGGAGCAGAACTACCGCTCCACTCAGACCATCCTGAACGCGGCCAACGCCGTCATCGACCGCAACAGCGACCGGCGGCCCAAGCGGCTGTGGAGCGAGGCGGGCGAGGGCGCGCCGATCACGGCGTACGTGGCGGACACCGAGCACGGCGAGGCCGACTGGGTGGCCCGCGAGATCGACCGGCTCGTCGACGACGAGGGCGTGCGCTACGGCGACGTCGCGGTCTTCTACCGCACCAACGCCCAGTCCCGCGTGTTCGAGGAGATCTTCATCCGGCTCGGGCTGCCCTACAAGGTGGTCGGCGGCGTCCGGTTCTACGAGCGCAAGGAGGTCCGCGACGCGCTGGCCTACCTGCGCGCGATCGCCAACCCCGACGACATGGTGAGCCTGCGGCGCATCCTCAACACCCCGCGCCGGGGCATCGGCGACCGCGCCGAGGCGTGCGTGGAGGCGCTGGCCAGCCGGGAGCGCATCTCGTTCGGCGCGGCGCTCGCGCGGGTCAACGAGGCGGTCGGCATCTCGACCCGGGCGGCCAACTCCATCGCCGACTTCGTGGCCATGCTGGCCGAGCTGCGGGAGATGACCGCGGTCGCGCCGCCCGAGGAGGTGTTGGAGGCCGTGCTGCAGCGCTCGGGCTACCTGGCCGAGCTGGAGGACAGCCCGGACCCGCAGGACGCCGGCCGGGTGGAGAACCTGCAGGAGCTGGTGAGCGTCGCCCGGGAGTACACGGACCGCGCCGAGGCGATCGCCGCGGCGGCCGAGGGTGAGGTCGAGGGCCCGAGCCTCGCCGGTTTCCTGGAGCAGGTCGCCCTCGTGGCCGACGCCGACGAGATCCCGGAGGACGATCCCGACCACCAGGGCGTCGTCACCCTCATGACGCTGCACACCGCCAAGGGACTGGAGTTCCCGGTGGTGTTCCTGACCGGCCTGGAGGACGGGGTCTTCCCGCACCTGCGCTCGCTGGGCGACCGCACCGAGCTGGAGGAGGAGCGCCGCCTGGCCTACGTGGGGATCACCCGGGCCCGGCAGCGGCTCTACCTGTCCCGGTCGGTGACCCGTTCGGCGTGGGGGGCGCCACAGCACAATCCGGCCAGCCGTTTCATCGACGAGCTACCGGCCGACCTGGTCGACTGGAAGCGCACCGAGGCCGCGTACACGAGCTGGTCGGGTCGCTCCGGGGTGGGTGGTCGCGGCGGGCCGGTCGAATCGCGGTTCGTGGGGGGCACCCCGAAGGCGACCCAGTTGGCCTCCCGGCTGGGCCTGGACCCGACCAAGTTCACGACCGCCAGCGAGATGGCCCGCGGGGACGTGCCGAGCCTGGCCGCCGGCGACCGGATCAACCACCAGCGCTGGGGCGTCGGGCGGGTGCTCGCCGTGGAGGGCGCCGGTGCCCGTACGCAGGCGCAGGTCGACTTCGGCGACCAGGTGATGTGGATCGTGCTCCGGCACGCCCCGATCGAGAAGCTCTGAGCGCGGACATGCCGAGAGCCCAGCCGGATCGGCTGGGCTCTCGATCACCGGGGGGACGTGGTTCTAGCAGGAACGGACGTTCACGCCGTGCGAGCGCAGGAAGCCAGCCGGGTTGATCTGGTTCCACTGGCTGCCGCGCCACACCTCGAAGTGCAGGTGGGGGCCGGTCGAGTCGCCGGTGCTGCCTTCGTAGGAGATGGTCTGGCCGGTCTGGACGTGCTGGCCCACGCGCACGGCCAGGCGGGAGGCGTGGCCGTACAGGGTCCAGGTGCTGTTGCCGTGGCTGATGACGACCTTGTTGCCGTAGCCGTCGCCCGCGTCACCGGCGGCGATCACGGTGCCGGACTTCGCCGCGCGGATCGGGTAGCCGGCGACGTTCGCGAAGTCGATGCCCTTGTGGTACTGCGGGTACGGGTCCGTCCGGTACTCGTAACAGGACGTGACGCTGAACGAGGCCATCGGGAAGACCCAGCTGTTGGCCTTGCGCTTCGCGGCGGCGGCCTTCGCGGCGGCTGCCTTCTTCGCGGCGGCCGCCTTGGCGGCGGCGGCCTTCTTCGCGGCGGCGGCCTGCTTGGCGGCGGCGGCCTTCTTCGCGGCCTCCGCCTTCTTGGCGGCCTCCGCCTTCCTCGCGGCCTCCGCCTTCTTCTCGGCCGCCTCCTTGGCCTTCTTGGCGGCAGCCTCAGCGGCCGCGGCCTCGCGGGCGGACCGGTCGGCCCGCTCCGGCGATCCGGCGCGGTCGGTGTAGCTCACCACGGCGGCGGTGTCCTCGGTGCCCGCGGAGGAACTGCCGGACTGCGCGGTGGTCGCGACAACGGCGGCGAGAGCGGCCACGGCCAGGCCGCCGGCCATCACGCGCTTGCGGGTGTCGAGCTTGTTGAATCGGGACTGGATTGCGGTGCGCAGCTGGGCCGCGCGGTTCTTGATGACGGGGCGATCGGTCTGGCCCTCGGGGGTGTTGCGCTGGTGCACGGGGGGTTACTCCTGCGTCGTCGTCATGGACACGAACTCGATCCATGGTGCTGATCGACGCGCTGGAGAGCTGTTTTCAGGGGTCGGCGGGGTGCCCGGAAGCATCCCGGAACGCGTGGGTTACTCGCCCGTACGTGAGTACTTTTCCGATTTACGTGGGTAAGGTTTTGTGACCCGCTTCGCAGTTTTTGGCATGACGTTTGTCACCGCGCGGTGGCGGGGACGCGCGCGGCGCCCCCGCGAAATGCGACAGCCCGGCACGGCTCCATCGAGGCCCGTGCCAATCCGGCATGGCCTGATCCCCATGTCAAGGGGGCTACGGGATGATGATGGCTCCGTTGGCGGCCTCAAGCCGCTTGGCGATGTCCACGCCGTGCGCCAGCATCCACGGAATCGGGTCGGTTGCCTTGCCGTTCACCAGCACCTCGAAGTGCAGGTGGTCGCCGAACGAGAAGCCCGTGTTGCCGGCCTGCAGGATCGGGGTGCCCGCCTCGACGTGCTGCCCCTCCTTGACCAGGAGCTTCGAGCCATGGCAGTACCGCGTGACGACGTTGTTGCCGTGGTCGATCTCGACGGCGTTGCCGCACCCGCCGTTGTAGCGGGACAGGACGACGGTGCCGGAGTGCACGGCGTAGATCGGGGTGCCGTACGGGACCGCGAGGTCGACGCCGTAGTGCATCTCGCCCCAGCGCATCTCGTAGAGCGTGGTGATCTGGTACTGCCGGCGAAGCGGGAGATACCAGACATCGGGGGCGGCCTGCTCCACGGTCGACGCGGGTCCGGCCCGGTCGGCGGCGCGGTTGGCGCGATCCTGGGCGGCTACGCGGTCCTCGACGGTCTGGACGCTCGCCGTGGCGGCGTCGACCGAGTACGCGTCAGTGGAACCGGAGCTCGAGTCGGGAGCTGCCGCGCCGGCGCCCAGCACCACCACGCCCGCGCCGACGACGGCGGTCGTGACGACCGCTGCGTAGCGACTGCGAGGGGGTGTGGGTACGCGTCGACGGCCGGTATAGCGCCCGTCCTGCGCCTTGGGTTGCACACGCCCTCCGTCTCGTCGGACACGTGAGCACTCTGTGTCACGGGTGCCCGGGGGTTGCCTCCACGCACACCGCTCGACACGGTAGCGAACGCGTGCCGCTCGCCACAAGCTGGCACGCGGGCGACCAAACGGTTACAGACAGTCAGCGAGATGGTGACGTCGGACGCTGCGGCGATGCCGGCTCGCGCTGAAACGGGGCGGCACAGTAGCTTGGATACCTAAGGAAACGTTCAGGAGGAGGCGGCGTGAGCGAGGAGCATCGGATCCGGGTCGTTATCGCCAAGCCGGGCCTCGATGGGCACGACCGTGGCGCGAAGGTTGTGGCCCGGGCCCTACGCGACGCCGGCATGGAGGTCATCTACACCGGCCTGCATCAGACACCCGACCAGATCGTCGCGACCGCCATCCAAGAGGACGCCGACGTCGTCGGCCTGTCCGTACTCTCCGGCGCGCACATGACCCAGTTCCGCCGGGTCATCGAGCTGCTGCGCGAAAAGGGTGCCGACGACATCGTCGTGTTCGGCGGCGGCATCATCCCGGCCGCGGACATCCCGGAGCTGACCGACATCGGCGTCGCGAAGATCTTCACACCGGGGGCCTCCACCCAGGCCATCGTCGACTGGGTCCGCGCGAACGTGGCGACCTCTGTCGCCTGAGTCCGGTCGGCGCGGGTGGCGGGCCCGCACGCACAGCGCAAAGTGAGAGGCCGGACGCACCCCTCACACGTCCGGCCTCTCTATGCACGATGCCCCGCCGCCACCCCTCGACCGACAGGGCATCGGCCGTTCTTGCACTTCGGCGCGGTGGTCGCCGCCGACATCACACTCAACGAGGCCTGACGGACCCGGTTACGCGGTTTGTCGGATTTCGGCTCATCGTCGGTGGGAAGGCCCGCTCGGCGGTGTGCGCTTGGGCACAGCACGTGCCCGCAGCGGTGCGCGCCGTGTCCGGCTCGCTAGGCTGCGGGCGATAAGGCCCGCCCTAAATGTGAGCGGCGCGTATACGTCAGCGAAGAGGTTTACGTGGACCTGTACGAATACCAGGGACGCGAGCTGTTCGACCGGCACGGGCTGCCGGTCCTGGACGGCGGCGTCGCCACGACCCCGGCCGAGGCCCGCGAGATCGCGGAGCGCCTGGGCGGCCGGGTGGTCGTGAAGGCTCAGGTGAAGGTCGGGGGTCGGGGCAAGGCCGGCGGCGTGAAGCTCGCCGACGGCGTCGACGAGGCGCAGGCCCGGGCGACCGACATCCTCGGCATGGACATCAAGGGCCACACGGTCCACAAGGTGATGGTGACCACGACGGCCGCCATCACGGAGGAGTACTACTTCTCCTACCTGCTCGACCGGGCGAACCGCACGTTCCTGTGCATCGCCAGCACCGCGGGCGGCATGGAGATCGAGCAGGTCGCCCACGACGCCCCGGAGAAGGTCGTCAAGCTGCCGATCGACGCGAACAAGGGCGTCGACGAGGCGACCGCGCGCGAGATCGTCACGAAGGCCGCCTTCCCCGCGGAGGTCGCCGAGCAGATCGTCGAGATCGCTCAGGGGCTCTGGAAGGCGTTCGTCGCCGAGGACGCCACGCTCGTCGAGGTGAACCCGCTCGCCAAGGTCGACGGCGGCAAGGTCCTGCTGCTCGACGCGAAGGTGACCCTCGACGCGAACGCGGACTTCCGCCACCCGGACCACGCGCAGTGGGAGGACAAGTCGGCCGTCGATCCGCTGGAGCAGGCGGCGAAGGCCAAGGACCTCAACTACGTCAAGCTCGATGGCCAGGTCGGCATCATCGGCAACGGCGCGGGCCTGGTCATGTCGACCCTGGACGTCGTCGCGTACGCCGGCGAGGAGTTCGGCGGCGTGAAGCCGGCCAACTTCCTCGACATCGGCGGCGGCGCGAGCGCCGCCGTCATGGCGAACGGCCTGGAGATCGTGCTGTCGGACCCGGCCGTGAAGAGCGTGTTCGTCAACGTCTTCGGCGGCATCACCGCGTGCGACGCGGTCGCCAACGGCATCGTGCAGGCGCTCGACCTGCTCAAGCAGCGCGGCGAGACGGTGGACAAGCCGCTCGTGGTGCGGCTCGACGGCAACAACGCCGAGGAGGGTCGCCGGATCCTCGACTCCGCCAACAACCCGCTGGTCGAGCGGGTGGACACTATGGATGGTGCCGCCAAGCGCGCGGCCGAGCTCGCGGCTGCGGGGGTGTGACGCAATGGCTATCTGGCTCACCAGCGAATCCAAGGTGATCGTCCAGGGCATCACCGGCGCCGAGGGCAGCAAGCACGCGGCCCGCATGCTGCGCGCCGGCACCAATGTCGTCGGCGGCACCAACCCGCGCAAGGCCGGCCAGAAGGTCGAGCTGGAGGGACACAGCGTGCCGGTCTTCGGCACGGTCGCGGAGGCGATGGCCGAGGCGGGCGCCGACGTCAGCGTCATCTTCGTGCCGCCGGCGTTCACCAAGGCCGCGGTGGTGGAGGCGATCGACGCGCAGATCCCGCTCGCGGTCGTCATCACCGAGGGGGTGCCGGTGCACGACACCGCGGCCTTCTGGGCCCACGCGGTCGAGACCGGCAACAGGACGCGCATCATCGGCCCCAACTGCCCGGGCATCGCAAGCCCCGGCCAGTCCAACGCCGGCATCATCCCGGCCGACATCACCGGGTCGGGCCGCATCGGCCTGGTCTCCAAGTCGGGCACGCTGACCTACCAGATGATGTACGAGCTGCGCGACATCGGCTTCTCCACGTGCGTCGGCATCGGCGGCGACCCGATCATCGGTACGACGCACATCGACGCGCTCGCGGCGTTCCAGGACGACCCCGACACCGACGCGATCGTGATGATCGGTGAGATCGGCGGCGACGCGGAGGAGCGCGCGGCCGACTTCATCAAGGCCAACGTGACCAAGCCGGTCGTCGGCTACATCGCCGGCTTCACCGCGCCGCCCGGCAAGACGATGGGCCACGCGGGCGCCATCATCTCCGGCTCGGCCGGCACGGCCGACGCGAAGAAGGTGGCGCTCGAGGCGGTCGGCGTGAAGGTCGGCAAGACCCCGACCGAGACGGCCAACATCATGCGTCAGGTGATGCGGGGCTAGTCCCCGAAGAGCTATTCGACGAGTCGGGGCGGCCGGTCGGGGTGACCGGTCGCCCCGATCTCTGTTTAAGTGAAAGGCGATGCCCGCGCCCACCGATGACGACGCCGACCTCGCCACCCGCGACACGGTGCCGGTCCCCGCGCCGCGAAGCGAGCGCGCGGCGGACGGCGCCCGCCGCGTTCCGGTGGCGGTCCGTCGCGCCCGGCAGCGGGCGCCGCTCGCGTTGTCGGCCACCGTCGCGAGCGGCTGGGCGGCGCTGACGTCGCTCTCGGTGCTGTTCATGGTGATCGCGGTGGGCGGCCTGGGCGCGTCGCTGTCGCTGCCCGACGTGGCGCGGTTCGCCTCGGCCGTGTGGCTGCTCGCGCACGGCGTCCCGCTCACCACGGCCACCGACCATGTCTCGCTCGCCCCGCTCGCGATCACCGCGTTGTGCGCCTGGCGGGTGGTCCGGGCCGGGGTGCACGCCAGCCGGTCGCAGGGCGGCCACAAGAATCGGCGGGTACGCACGTCAGCGGCGGCCGCCGTGGCGGTCGCGATCTGCTACGCGGGCTGGGGCGCGCTGCTCGCCGCCCTGATGACCGGCCCGGACCTGGCCGCGTCGGCGCCCCGAGCGGCGCTCACGTGCTTCCTGTTCGGCCTCGTCGGGGCGCTGGGTGGGGCGTTGCGGGCCAGCCGGGCGGCGCGCGCGGCCGTGGCCCGCCTGCCGCTGGTCGTCAAGGACGGCATCCGGGTCGGCGTGGTCGCGGCGCTGCTCGTCGTGGCGGCCGGCGCGGCCGCTGCCGGGCTGGCGCTGGCCGTGCGCGGCGGGGAGGCCGTGGAGATGCTCGGCGCGTACCGCACGGGGGTTTTCGGCCAGGCCGGCGTGACCGTGGCCTGCCTGGCGTACCTGCCGAACCTGACCGTCTGGGCGACGAGCTATCTGCTGGGGCCGGGGTTCGCCGTGGGCGTCGGCGCGGCGGTCACGCCGTGGGCGGTGGTCAGCGGGCCGGTGCCGGCGCTGCCGGTGCTGGCGGCGTTGCCGTCGGCGCCCGTGTCCGGCCCGGCCGCCGTGGTGGTCGCCGGGCCGCTGCTGGCGGCCGTACTGGCCGGCGTGCTGGCCACCCGCCGGCGGCTGCGCCTGTCCGGCTCGCGTTCGGTGCGGCTGGTGTCCCTGATCTGGTCGGGCGTGGTGGCGGGGCCCGTGGCCGGCGCGCTGCTCGGGGCGGCGGCGCTCGTGTCCCGGGGTGGCCTGGGCGACGGCCGGCTGTCCACCCTCGGCCCGGTGCCCTGGCTGGTCGCGCTCTGCGCGGGCGGGATCGTGGGGGTCGGCACGGTCATCGGCGCGGCCGGCTACCGGGGCGCCCGCCCGCGCGGCGACTGAGCCCGGTGGCCCTGGACGGAAGACCCCGGACGGAAACGGCGGGCGACCCCAAGGGATCGCCCCCCGTCGACGGCGTCACTGTGTTCGCTCAGGCGTTGCTCGCCGCGGCGACGACGACGAACCAGAGGATGCAGCAGATGATGCTGACGGCCCACAGGCCGAGACCCACGTAGAGGGCCAGCTTCGACCACTTCTTCGACTCGGCGGCGGCGGCCTGCGCGCCCGCGATGTCACCCTGCTGGACGAGCGGGTTGACCTTCGAAGCGTTCATGATGGCCGGGATGGCGAGGGGCCAGAAAAGGAAAATGGCGACGATCGACATCGTCATGTTGTTGTCGATCTGCTGCGGTTGGCCGGAGTAACCGGGCTGAACCATGGATGCTCCTTGTGAGGGATGAAGCTGAACTACGGCAGGGTACTAGTCCGGTGCCCGTCGGCACAGTCCCAAAAGCGCCACGTTAGGCTGCTGGCGTGGGGAAAGCGCGCCTGGTCATCCTGGTCTCCGGCTCCGGCACCAACCTTCAGGCACTCATTGATGCCGCCGAAGACCCGCACTACGGCGCGACAGTGGTCGCTGTGGGCGCCGACCGCGACGGGATCGCCGGCCTCGACCGGGCGGCCGCACACGGGATCCCGACGTTCGTCTGCCGGGTTGCCGACTTTGCCACGCGGGAGGAGTGGGACGCCGAGCTGACCGCACGCTGCCAGGCGTACTCGCCCGATCTCGTGGTGTCGGCCGGGTTCCTGAAGCTGGTCGGCAAGGAGTTCCTCACGACCTTCGCCGGGCGCTACATCAACACCCACAACGCGCTGCTGCCGGGCTTCCCCGGCATCCACGGCCCGCGTGACGCGCTGGAGTACGGCGTGAAGATCGCCGGGGCCACCCTCTTCTTCGTCGACGACGGCGTGGACACGGGCCCGATCATCGCGCAGGTGGCGGTGCCGGTCCACGACGACGACACAGAGGACACGCTCACCGAGCGCATCAAGGACGTCGAGCGCCGCCAGCTCGTCGAGTACGTGGGCCGGATGGTCCGCGACGGTTGGACGATCACCGGAAGGAAGGTCACGGTCCCATGACCGAGCGCAGCGAGGTGCGTCATGACAGTGAGTGAAGACCGCATCCCCGTTCGCCGCGCGCTGCTGAGCGTGTGGGACAAGACCGGGCTGGACGAGCTGATCCGCGCGCTCGGCGACGCGGGCGTGGAGATCGTCTCCACGGGCAACACGGCCGTACGGGTCGAGGCGCTGGGCTACCCGGTGACCCGCGTGGAGCACCTGACCGGCTTCGCCGAGTGCCTCGACGGCCGGGTGAAGACCCTGCACCCCAAGGTGCACGCCGGCCTGCTGGCCGACCTGCGGCTGGACTCGCACCGCGAGCAGCTCGCCGAGCTGGGCATCGCGCCGTTCGAACTGCTGGTGAGCAACCTGTATCCGTTCAGCGAGACGGTCGCCTCCGGCGCGGATGACGACGAGTGCATCGAGAAGATCGACATCGGCGGGCCGGCCATGGTGCGCGCCGCCGCGAAGAACCACGCCAACGTCGCGGTCGTGACCTCTCCCGACGCGTACCCCATGGTTATCAAGGCCGTCGCCGACGGCGGTCTCACGCTGCGCGAACGCCGCGCCCTCGCGGGCCGGGCGTTCGCGGACATCGCGGAGTACGACGTCGCTGTCGCCCGCTGGTGGGCGGGGCACCTGGCGCCCGCCGAGGACGGCTGGCCCGAGTTCGCGGGCATGGCGCTGACGAAGAAGGCCGTGCTGCGCTACGGCGAGAACCCGCACCAGGGCGCCGCGCTCTACACGGCGGCCGACCTGCCGGCGGGCCTGGCCCAGGCCAAGCAGCTGCACGGCAAGGAGATGTCCTACAACAACTACGTCGACGCGGACGCCGCCTGGCGGGCCTGCAACGACTTCACCGAGCCCGCCGTGGCCGTGATCAAGCACGCCAACCCGTGCGGCATCGCGGTCGGCGCCGACGTGGCCGAGGCGCACCGCAAGGCGCACGCCACCGACCCGGTGTCCGCCTTCGGTGGGGTGATCGCCGCCAACGTCGAGGTCACCGTCGAGATGGCGAAGCAGGTCGCGGAGATCTTCACCGAGGTCGTCGTCGCGCCGTCCTATGCGGACGGTGCGGTGGAGATCCTCGCGCAGCGCAAGAACCTGCGCGTGCTCGTGGCGCCCGCGTTCGCGCCGACGCCGGCAGAGTTCCGCGAGATCTCGGGCGGGGTGCTGACCCAGCAGCGCGACCGCATCGACGCCGACGGCGACGACCCGGCCAACTGGACGCTCGCGACCGGTGACGCCGCCGACGAGGCGACCCTGGCCGACCTGGCGTTCGCGTGGCGGGCGGTACGCGCGGTGAAGTCCAACGCGATCCTGCTCGCCGCGGACGGCGCGGCCGTCGGCGTGGGCATGGGCCAGGTCAACCGGGTCGACTCGGCGAAGCTCGCGGTGGAGCGGGCGGGCGCGGAGCGCGCGGCCGGGTCGGTGGCCGCCTCCGACGCGTTCTTCCCGTTCCCTGACGCGCTGCAGGTGCTGCTCGACGCGGGCGTGCGGGCGGTCGTCCAGCCCGGTGGCTCGGTCAACGACCCGTCCGTCATCGAGGCCGCCGCGGCGGCCGGGGTGACGATGTACCTGACCGGTACCCGCCACTTCTTCCACTGATCTCCGCGGCTGTCCCACCGCGCCGGTGCTCAGGCGCGGTGGGCGGCCGTGCTCTCCTCGAACCAGCCCAGGCGGTTGCCGGCCACCGCGATCATGGTCAGCACCAGGACCAGCAGCAGGCCGAACGTGCCGAACGTGGCCGGCCAGTTGGTCACCTGACGCGGCCGGGCCAGCTCGGCCAGTCCGGGCGCCGCCGCGCCGCCGGCCGGCAGCGCGACCACGGCGCCCTCCGGATCGCGTGTCACCGAGGCCTGCGGGGCGTCCGTCGGCGCGGGCACGGCGGTGGAGGTCGGGACGGGCTCGGCCGTCGTCGACCCGCCGCTGCCGCCGGCGTCGCCATCGTCGCCGGCGGACCGGCCGGCGTCGCCGGCGGTCTCGTCCGTGCCCGGTGGGCTCGCGGTCGCCCCGATGCTCGGGCGCGGGTCCGGGTTCGCCAAGGGCCGCTTCGTGGGGCGCGGCGCCGGGCTCTGGGTGCCGGCCACGACCGGCGTGGCAACGACGTTCACCCGGCCGAAGGTCGGCAACCAACCGGTGCGGCCGTCGGCGCTGGCGGTGAGGATCACCCAGCCGGCGCGGCCGACCGGGGCGCCCGCCGCGGCGCGCAGTCTCACCTGCGCCGTCACCAGGCCGGCGCGGTCGGGGCGGAACGTGCAGGTCGTCTTCGTGCCGCGCTGCTCGCAGGGCTGGTCGACGCCGGAGACGGTCACCTTGCGGGTGTCCAGGCCGGCCGTCTCCAGGACGACCGTGACCCGTTCGACGCCGTCGCCCACCCGGGCGCCGAAGTTCACCCGCGTGGTGGCGCCACGGACGACGGCCGCGCGCGGTTCGCGCGTGTCGGCCCAGTACGCCGTGACGCGGACCGTGGGAGCGGCGGGCGCGGCCCTGCGGTTGGTGTCGTGGCGGGCGGTGTCGGTGCGGGCCCGCGCCGCCCACGTGCGCTCATCGTGGTCCGAGGCCAGCGCGGTCGGCGCGGTGGTGAGGACGGCCAGCGTGCCCACGGCGAGCGTGCCGCTGGCCAACGCTGCGCCCAGGCGGATCAGGCTGCGTCGACCCCAACGGCCCCGTCGTACCCGATGTCTGCGAGTGCCCGGTGAACCCACGTCGCCGCCTCCATCCGACCCGGCTTCCGCCCGGCCACGGAGTATAGGGCTTTTCGCGTACCCGCGTCGCGTCCGTCGCGCGCGGTAGTCGGGTCACGCGGGGGCGGGCGGCTCGGGCAGCAGGTCAGCGAAGTGGCAGGCGCTCGGATGCGGGTCGGCGTCGCGGATGGCCAACGGCGGCTCCTCCACCGCGCAGATGTCCTGCGCCTTGAAGCAGCGGGTACGGAACCGGCAGCCCGACGGCGGGTTCGCCGGCGACGGCACGTCACCTGACAGGCGGATGATCGCGCGGTGCTCGCGGGCCGTCGGGTCCGGGACCGGCACCGCCGACAGAAGGGCCTGCGTGTACGGGTGGGTGGCGCGCGTGTAGATCTCGTCCTCCGTACCGATCTCCACGATCTTCCCCAGGTACATGACCGCGACCCGGTCGGAGATGTGCCGCACCACGGACAGGTCGTGGGCGATGAACATGTAGGACAGTCCGAGCTCGTCCTGCAGCTGTTCCAGCAGGTTGATGACCTGCGCCTGGATCGACACGTCCAGCGCCGACACCGGCTCGTCGCAGATGATGACCTTCGGTCGCAGAGCCAGGGCCCGGGCGATGCCGATGCGCTGGCGCTGCCCGCCGGAGAACTGGTGCGGGTACCGGTTGATGTGTTCGGGGTTGAGGCCCACATAGTCCAGCAGTTCGCGGACGCGGTCGGCCCGCGAGCCGCGCGGCGCCACATCCGGGTGGATCTCGAACGGCTCGCCGATGATGTCGCCGACCGTCATGCGCGGGTTCAGCGACGTGTACGGGTCCTGCATCACCATCTGCACGTTGCGGCGCAGCCGGCGCAGCTCCGGGCCGGACATGGTGAAGATGTCGCGGTCGCCGAACCTGGCCCGGCCGGCGGTCGGCGGCTCCAGGCGCATGAGCAGCTTGGCCAGTGTGGACTTGCCGCAGCCGGACTCCCCGACGACGCCGAGCGTCTCGCCGGGGTACAGCGTGAGGCTGACCCCGTCGACGGCCTTGACCGCGCCGATCTTCTTCTTGAACAGGATGCCCTGGGTGATGGGGAAGTGCTTGACCAGGCCCTCCACCGTCAGGATGGGGTCATTCGATGGTGCCATCGAGCACCTCCTGGGCGAAGTGGCAGGCGCTGGTGCGGTCGTTGCCGAGTTGCATCAGCGGTGGCACCCGCACGACGCAGACCTCCTCGCAGTACGGGCAGCGCGGGTGGAACGTGCAGCCGCTCGGCGGGCGCAGCAGGTTCGGCGGCAGGCCCTTGATGGTGGTCAGTTCCGTACCCCGGGCGTCCAGCCGCGGGATCGACTCCAGCAGACCCTTCGTGTACGGGTGGGCGGGGCGCGCGTACAGGTCGTGGACCTCGGCGTGCTCCACGATGCGACCCGCGTACATGACGGCGATGCGGTCGGCCACGTCGGCGACGACACCCAGGTCGTGCGTGATCAGGATCATCGCCATGTTCAGGTCCCGGCGCAGGTCGCCGAGGAGGTCCATGACCTGGGCCTGGACGGTGACGTCCAGGGCGGTGGTCGGCTCGTCGGCGATGAGTACCGTCGGGTTCAGCGCGAGCGCCATGGCGATCATGACGCGTTGCCGCATGCCGCCGGAGAACTGGTGCGGGTAGTCGCCGAGTCGGGAGCGGGCGGCCGGGATGCGGACGAGGTCCATCAGCTCGACCGCCCGGGCGTTGGCGTCGGCCTTGCTCATGCCGGCCCGGCGGCGCAGGCTCTCCGTGATCTGGAAGCCGACCGTGAACACCGGGTTCAGGGCCGACAGCGCGTCCTGGAAGATCATGGCGATCTCCTTGCCGCGCACCTGCCGGCGCTCGCTCTCCTCCATGGTGAGCAGGTCGCGACCCCGGAACAGGATCTGCCCGCCGGTGATCCGGCCGGGCGGGATGTCGAGGATGCCCATGATGGCCTGCGCCGTGACGGACTTGCCGGAGCCGGACTCGCCCAGCACGGCCAGCGTCTCGCCCGGGTTCAGGTGGTACGACACGCCGTTGATGACCTTCGCCACCCCGTCGCGGGTGTGGAACTCGATGAACAGCTCCCGCACCTCCAACAGGTGCGGTGCGGCCGGCCCGCCCGGGGCGGGACCGATGCCGCCGGACGCCTCGACTGTCAGGTGCGTCATCGCGGCCTCCGCTAGCGCAGTTTCGGGTCGAAGGCGTCGCGGATCGCGTCGCCCAGCATGATGAAGGCCAGTACGGTCAGCGCGAGGAACACCGACGGCACCGCGAGTGGGGTCACCGCCTCGCGCATGTGCTGGCGGCCCGTGTCGATCGAGATGCCCCACGAGATCGTGGGCGCCTGCAGGCCGATGCCCAGGAACGACAGCGTGGCCTCGGTGGCGATGAACGAGCCCAGCGCGATCGTGATGATGACGATCACGGGGGCGATCGAGTTCGGCAGGATGTGCCGCCACATGATGCGCCCGTTGCCCGCGCCGAGCATGCGCGCCGCCTGCACGTAGTCCTGCTGCTTCGCGGTGATGACCGACGACCGGATGACCCGGGCCGCGGTGGTCCAGCCGAGCAGGCCGAGGACGAGGACCACGGCCGCCATGCGGGTCTTCTCATGGCCGCTGGGCACCCGGCCCATCACCACGATCGCGGCCAGCAGCAACGGGATGCCGAGCACGATGTCCACGACCCGGGACAGGACCGCGTCCGTCCAGCCGCCGAAGAACCCGGCGATCATGCCGACGATGACCGCGATGATGCCGGCCGTCAGCGCGGCGAACCCGCCGACGATCAGCGAGGCGCGCGCCCCGTAGACCGCACGGGCGTAGACGTCACAGCCCTGGAAGTCGTAGCCGAAGATCGCCGCGCCCTGGGCGCCGTGATGTTGCAGGTTGAGGTTGCACGCCGCCGGATCGGCCGGCGTGAACAGCCGCGGCACCACGGCCATGAGGATGGCGAGCAGCGCCACGACCGCGGCGATCCAGAACAGTGGGTTGCGGCGCAGGTCGCGCCACGCGTCGCCGGCCAGGCTGCGCGGCTTGCCGGGCGACCCGTTCGGCTTCGCCGGCACCCCGATGTCGGACGGCTGCCCGGGCGCGTTCGGCGCCCCCGCAGGACCGGGGGTGGCGGTGTGCAGTTCGCTGGCCGCCACAGTCTCAAAGTCGCTCACGCTGCCACCTCCGCTGCGCTCCGGTGCCAGCGTGAGTCAACCCTGCGCTGATGGTTCGCTCGCTCACGCAGCCCCCTTACTCGTACCGGATCCGCGGGTCGAGGACCGCGTAGAGGACGTCGACGACGAGGTTGATGACGAGGTAGACGATGACGAGGATGCTCACGAAGCCGATGACGAGCGGCCCGTCGCCGGTCCGGATGGAGCGGAACAGGTACTGCCCGACGCCGGGCACGTTGAACACGCCCTCGGTGACGATCGCGCCGCCCATGAGGTTGCCCAGCTCCACGCCGAGGAAGGTCACGATCGGGATGAGCGAGTTGCGCAGCACGTGGACGCCGATGACCCGGCGGGGCGGCATGCCCTTGGACCGCGCGGTGCGTACGTAGTCCGAGCGCAGGTTCTCCCCGACCGAGGTCCGGGTGAGCCGCAGCGCGGTGGCCAGGGAGAGCGAGCCGAGCACCATGCCCGGCAACAGCAGTTGGTACAGGTTGGGATTCGCGCCGGCCGTGGCGGGGAAGATCGGCCACTTCACCGCGAAGAGGTACTGGGAGACCGGGGCGAGCACGATCGACGGGATGCCGATCACCACGAGCGTCAGGATCAGCGTGGAGTTGTCGAAGATGCCGCCGCGCCGGATGCCGGCGATGATGCCGGCCGTCACGCCGAAGAGGATCGCGAAGAGGATCGCCACCACGGCGAGCTTCGCGGTGACCGGCCACGCCCGAGCCAGGATGTCGCCGATCGGCTGGCCGGTCAGCGAGGTGCCGAAGTCGCCACGCAGCAGTCCGGTGATGTAGTAGAAGTACTGCGCGAAGAAGCCGTCGTTGAGGTGGAATTCCTCGATCAGCCGGTTCAGTTGTGCCTCGCTGACGGGCCGCTCTCCGGCGAGCGACTGTGCCACGTTGCGCGCGTCGCCCCGCCCCGCGAACATGAGCGCGAAGACGATCAAGGTCGTACCGAAGAAGGCCACGACCATCTGGAGCAACCGCCGCACGATGTAGCGGAACATGACCCTAGTCTCTCCGCAGAACACCCTTAAGTAGGGCTTATCGCTAGAAATGGCAGCGGGCCGCCCATGCTGGGCGGCCCGCCGCTGACCTCGCGGCCTACGCGGTCAGGAGGTGACCTCGATGGTGTTGAGGTTCACCCGGTTGAAGACGTCCATCTCGACGTCACTGGTGCGCTCGGAGTGGCCGAACACGTTCTGCCCGTACCGCATCGGCAGCACCGGCAGGTCCTTGGCCAGGATGTCCTCGGCCGCCTGGTAGTCGGAGATCGCGGCATCGGTGCTCGCCGCGGCCCGACCCCGGGCCACCAGGGCGTCGAACTCCTTGTTGCTGTAGCCGTAGTAGTTCGACGAGCCGTTCGTGGTGTACAGCGGGCCGAGGTAGTTCTCCATGGACGGGTAGTCCATGACCCAGCCCATCCGGAACATGCCGACGTTCTGCTTCTTGTCGAGCTTGGTGAGCAGGTCGGCGAACTTGGCCTCCGGCTGCCCGGTGCACGTCACGCCCAGGTTGTTCTTGAGCTGGTTGCAGGTCGCGTCCACCCAGTCCTTGTGACCGCCGTCCGCGTTGTACGTGATGATCAGGCTCGACGGGCCGTTGGCGCTGGTGTAGAGGTCCTTGGCGTCCGCCGGGCTGTACTTGCAGGCATCCCCGCAGGTGTCCGGGCGGTAGCCGGCCACCACCGGCGACACGAACGAGCGGGCCGCCGTCTGGGAGCCCTTGAAGATCGCCTCCACGATCTGGTCGCGGTCGATCGCCATCGAGATGGCCTGGCGCACCTCGACCTTCGAGAACTTGGGATCGAACGTCGGGAAGGCGAGCAGCTGGATCGTCGACGCCGGACTCTTCAGGAACCGGTCGCCCAGGTCCGTCGGGGCGGTCGTCAGGTACTCCGTCGGGATCTGCTTCATCACGTCGAGGTTGCCGGCCAGCAGGTCGGCGTACTCCGCCGTGGGTTGCAGATACACCTTGAAGATCGCGCCGCCGATCTTGGGCTTGTCGCCCGGGTAGGCGTCGTAGCGCTCGACCTCGATCTGCTGGTCGTGCTGCCAGGTGCCCTTCATCTTGAAGGGGCCGTTGCCGATGGGCGCCTCCTGGTAGTCCTGCTTGAGGACGCCCTCGCTCTCGAACGCCGCCTTCGGCAACGGGTAGAAGGCCGTGTAGCCCAGCATCGTCCGGAACTCGCTGGACGGGGTGGACAGGTCGGCGGTGAAGGTGAGGTCGTCGACCTTCTTCAGCCCCGACAGCGTCCTCGTCTTCGGCGTCGGCGCCTTCTGCGAGCCTTCGCCGTCCGGGTCGGCCGGGTTCAGGGCGTTGTACCCGTCGATCAGGCTGAAGAAGTAGTTGTTGTTCTGGCCGTTCGGGCCGTACGCGGCGTAGTTCCAGGCGTCGATGTAGCTGTCGGACGTGACCTTCTCGCCGTTGTGGAACGTGTAGCCGTCCTTCAGCTTGATCGTCCAGGTCTTGTTCGTATTGGTCGCGGTGATCGATTCGGCCGTCACCTCGTACGGCTTGTGCTCGGCGTCGTAGTCCACGAGTGGCGCGAAGAGCGCCGCGAGGACCTGGGAGCCGCTCGTCTCGTTGGTGTTGGCCGGGGTCAGGTACTGAGGTTCGGCGATGCCGACCGAGACCACGGCGCTGGTGTCTGCGGTGCCGCCCCCATCGCCATTCCCGCCGCAGCCCGCCAGCGCGCTCGTCGCGATGATCAGGCTTGCGGGCACGGCCCAGGTGGCACGCCTGCGGACCTGCATGGTTCCTCCTCGTCGCGCCGGCACCCCTCGTCGGGCGGGCGCTGTGACGTTCCAGTGGTCACGGCGGCGGCCGGTGCACGAACGTCGGGCACCATTCACCACGACCAGCCTGTACTTATCAGGAATTATCACCATAGAATCAGCCGTTTTTCGGTAGGACGGACCTATCGGTCCGCATTCGGTCACGGAGAGTGATTGACGCGTCAGGGCTGAGCATCGCCCGTACGCCTCGCGTGGGAGGATCGAGCCGTGACCGCGACGCTTTTGGACGGCAAGATCACTGCCGCCGCCATCAAGGAAGAACTCCGGGTACGCGTGAAGGCGCTCGCCAACCGCGGCATCCAGCCCGGTCTGGGCACCGTGCTGGTCGGCGACGACCCGGGCTCGCACACCTATGTGGCGATGAAGCACCGCGACTGCGCCGACGTCGGGATCCTGTCGATCCGCAAGGACCTGCCGGCCACCGCCACGCAGGACGACGTGGACGCGGCGGTCGCCGCGCTGAACGCCGACCCCGCCTGCACCGGCTACCTCGTGCAGCTGCCCATGCCGCGCCAGATCGACCAGCAGCGCGTGCTGGAGGCGGTCGACCCCGCCAAGGACGTCGACGGCCTGCACCCGGTCAGCCTGGGCCGGCTCGTGCTCGGCGTTCCCGGCTCACTGCCCTGCACCCCCAAGGGCATCCTGGAGCTGCTGCGCCGGTACGAGGTGCCGATCAAGGGCGCCGAGGTCGTCATCATCGGCCGGGGGATCACCGTGGGCCGCCCGCTCGGCCTGCTGCTCACCCGCCGCTCCGAGAACGCCACCGTGACGTACTGCCACACCGGCACCCGCGACATCGCGGCGCACACCCGCCGCGCCGACATCGTGGTGGCCGCGGCCGGGGTGCCCGACATCCTCACGGCCGACATGGTCCGGCCCGGCGCGGCCGTGGTCGACCTGGGTACGGGCCGGCGCCCCGATGCCGACGGGGTCTCGCGCCTGGCCGGCGACGTGCACCCGGGCGTGGCCGAGGTGGCCGGCTACCTCACCCCGAACCCCGGCGGCGTCGGCCCGATGACCCGGGCGATGCTCCTGTCGAATGTGGTGGAGGCCGCCGAACGCTCGGCCGGCTGAACGGGCCCGGACACCGCGCGTTACTGTGCAGAAACAACAGGTTTTTAACGCCGGTTAACGCGGGAGACACCACGCCATGGGCAAGAAGGTCACCGTCGTCGGCGCCGGATTCTACGGCTCCACGACCGCACAGCGCCTCGCCGAGTACGACGTCTTCGAGACGGTCGTGCTCACGGACATCATCGAGGGCAAGCCCGAGGGCCTCGCCCTCGACCTCAACCAGTCGCGGCCCATCGAGGGCTTCGAGACGAAGGTCGTCGGCGCCACCACAGGCCCGAACGGCGAGGGCTACGAGGCGATCGAGGGTTCCGACGTCGTCGTCATCACCGCTGGCCTGCCCCGCAAGCCGGGCATGAGCCGCATGGACCTCCTCGGAGTCAACGCGAAGATCGTTCGCCAGGTGGCCGAGAACGTCGCCAAGTACGCCCCCAACGCCGTCGTCGTCGTGGTGTCCAACCCCCTGGACGAGATGACCGCGCTGGCCCAGATCGCCACCGCGTTCCCGAAGAACCGGGTGCTCGGCCAGGCCGGCGTGCTCGACACCGCGCGCTTCACCAACTTCGTCGCCGAGACCCTCGGCGTGCCGGTCAAGTCCGTCAAGACGCTGACCCTCGGCTCCCACGGCGACACCATGGTGCCGGTCCCGTCGCAGTGCACGGTGGACGGCAAGCCGCTGTCCGAACTGCTGCCGGCCGAGAAGATCGAGGAGCTCGTCACCCGTACCCGCAACGGCGGCGCCGAGGTCGTGGCCCTGCTCAAGACCGGCTCGGCGTACTACGCCCCGTCGGCCGCCGCCGCCCGCATGGCCAAGGCGATCGCCGAGGACAGCGGCGAGGTCTGGCCGGTCTGCGCCTGGGTCGACGGCGAGTACGGCATCTCCGGGGTCTACCTCGGCGTGCTGGCCGAGTTGGGCGCCACCGGTGTCCGCAAGGTCGTCGAGACGCCGCTCACCGACGCGGAGCTGGCGTCGCTCAAGGAGGCCGCCGAGGCGGTCCGCGCCAAGCAGGCGGACGTCGCCGACCTGTGAGGTGAGCCGACTGTGGCCCGGGCATCCCTTGTGGACGCCCGGGCCACGCCGCTCTGTCGGGTGAGTGCCGCCGCGCTCAGCTGACCGGAGTGTCCGGGAAGAAGCGGTCGCAGGCCGGTAGGCCCTTGGTGTAGCCGAGGTTGAAGGACTCCTCGCGCTCCTGGAGCGTGCCGTGGTCACGGTCGGCGCTCTCGGCCGAGGCGATGAGGGGGAAGAGCTGCTCGATGTCCTCGATGTCGTCGGGCAGTTCCAGGTAACCCTTGTCCTTCGTGAACAGCACCCAGGCGCCCGCGATGCAGTCGGCCTGGTTCTCCAGCTGGATGCTGGCCTCGGCGGACTGCGGGGCGGTCACGCCGACGACCGACTGGATGTGGTGGGCCCACTCGTGGGCCAGGCCGACCGCCGGACCGGCGTCGCCGGCGCGGTCGTAGAGCGCCCAGAGCAGGTCCTGCCCCACGTAGATCATCTGGTCGCCGCCGCAGTACTCGTACGACTCGGAGGAGTACGACGCCTGGTTGCCTTCGCGGTCCTGGCACCCCTCCGGCCCGCTCGCCCCGTTCGGCACGTAGGTGACCCGGCGCGGCTCCGGCAGGTCCGGCCAGGTCCCCTCGTGCCACTCCCTGATCATGGGGAGCACGGCGTTGACGTAGTCGTCCATCGTCTCGTAGCGGAAGGCGCCCTCCAGGGACTGCGTCTCCGTGGGGTTGGGGCTGCCGCCGCTCCCCTCCCCGGAGCCGCCCTCGTCGACCACCGGTACGCCGCACGCGGCGGCGAGCAGGACGGCGCCGATCCACGCGAGGGTCCGGCGCCGGGGTGAAGGGGTCGTCATCGTGGGCTCCCGGGAGTGGTCGGGTTCCTGTCTCATTGCCCACTGCCGGATCTGGCCACACCCAACGCGCGGGCGACAGGGCCTGCAGTACGCTCGTACTGTTAGTGACCTCTGACGTAAGGAGCGCGCGGCGCCATGGCCAAGATCAAGGTGGACAACCCGGTCGTCGAGCTCGACGGCGACGAGATGACCCGGATCATCTGGAAGCAGATCCGGGAGCAGCTCATCCTGCCCTACCTCGACGTCGAGCTGGACTACTACGACCTGGGCATCGAGCACCGCGACGCGACCGACGACCAGGTCACGATCGACGCCGCGAACGCCATCAAGCGGCATGGCGTCGGTGTCAAGTGCGCCACCATCACCCCGGACGAGGCCCGGGTCGCCGAGTTCGGCCTCAAGAAGATGTGGAAGTCGCCGAACGGGACGATCCGCAACATTCTCGGCGGCGTCGTCTTCCGTGAGCCGATCATCATGTCGAACGTGCCGCGGCTCGTCCCCGGCTGGACCAAGCCGATCATCATCGGCCGTCACGCCCATGGCGACCAGTACAAGGCGACCGACTTCGTCGTGCCCGGCCCCGGCACGGTCACGCTCACCTACACCCCGGCCGACGGCGGTGCGCCGGTCGAGATGGAGGTCGCCCAGTTCCCCGGCGGCGGCGTGACCATGGGCATGTACAACTTCGACGAGTCGATCCGCGACTTCGCGCGGGCCTCGCTGCGCTACGGCCTCGCCCGCAACTACCCGGTGTACCTGTCGACGAAGAACACGATCCTCAAGGCGTACGACGGGCGGTTCAAGGACCTGTTCGCGGAGGTCTTCGAGACCGAGTTCGCCGAGGAGTTCAAGGCGGCCGGCCTGACGTACGAGCACCGGCTCATCGACGACATGGTCGCCGCCGCCCTCAAGTGGGAGGGCGGGTTCGTGTGGGCCTGCAAGAACTACGACGGTGACGTGCAGTCCGACACGGTGGCGCAGGGCTTCGGCTCGCTCGGCCTGATGACCTCCGTGCTCATGACGCCGGACGGCCGTACGGTCGAGGCGGAGGCCGCCCACGGCACGGTCACCCGCCACTACCGGCAGTGGCAGAAGGGCGAGAAGACCTCGACCAACCCGATCGCGTCGATCTTCGCCTGGACCCAGGGCCTGGCCCACCGGGGCAAGCTGGACAACACGCCGGCGGTGACCGAGTTCGCCGAGACCCTGGAGAAGGTCATCATCGACACGGTCGAGGGCGGCCAGATGACCAAGGACCTGGCACTGCTGATCTCGCGGGACGCCCCGTGGCTGAGCACGGACGAGTTCATGGCGGCGCTGGACGAGAACCTGGCTCGCAAGCTGGGCGCCTGACGGCCGTAGGCGGCCCGGATCTCCGTCGCATGACGGGGTCCGGGCCGTTTCGCGTCTGACCGCTCCGCCGGGATGCGTGGGCCCGCGCGGTGCCCTAGTGTGACCCCCACAAGGGGATCTGGCGTTATTGACTCTTCGTTAGGGTCCCCAGGTCACAACGGACACGTGGGTAACGACTCTTCGCCCCGGCGCAAGGGCCGTTCGTCCACCGCGCCCCCACCGTCATCCGATGGTGCCGCGCTCGACTGTAAGGAAGCCTGGCGGAGTGTTGCCACATGGGAGTCGCCCGCGGCCGCGGCGCAACGCCACCTCCAGGTCGGGCGACCGGGGGGCGAGCGCTGTGGAGTACGCCCTGATGCTGGGTTTCATCATCATGGTGATGATCGCCTCCTTCTACGCGATGGGTGATGCCTTCAACGTCAAGTTCGCCGCGCTCGTGGACTGGCTGACCCCCTGATCGGTGCCGCCGTTACCCGTGCTGTCGCGCCCTCGTTGAACAGGATGTGAGAGCGGCGCCAGTCGCCTCCCACGATGAGCGAGGGTCCACGCCCACGGGTCGTGACCACGCTCGGTGTCTGGCTAACAGCCTGCCGTCCCTTCCCTGCGGTGGCCGGGTCGCACAACGCGACCCGGCCACCGCGCAGTTGGGCACATAGGGTGAGGAATGGACTCCGACGTGTTTGAGCGGCTCACCGCTGCTCGCCGTGACACTGTGGCGCAGATCGCCGCGCTCACCGCGGACCACGATGGCATCGTCGCCGCGGTGGCCGACGTGGCCAACGACGACGAGCACGACCCCGAGGGCACCACGATCGCTTTCGAGCGGGCCCAGGTCGCCGCGCTGCTCGACCAGGCCCGTGGGCGGCTGACCGACCTTGACGCCGCGCTGGCTCGGCTGGCGGAGGGCACCTACGGCACCTGTGAGCGGTGCGGGCGGCCGATCGACCCCGAACGTCTCGCGGCCCGGCCGGCCGCCCGCACCTGCATCACGTGCGCGTCCCGGCGCTGACCGCGCCCGTCGCACCCTGGCGTCCTCAGTTGCCTGATCGCCCGGCCCGTCAATCTTGACGGCGTCAGGTCAGGCGCGGGCCGCCCCCGGCCCGGGGGCGGCGACGAAGGCGGCGGGGACATCGAAGCCGTGCTCAGCGAACGCGCTGCTCACCGCGGTCGCGACGGCGTCCGCCGACTCGGTACGGACGAGTGCGATGACGCAGCCGCCGAAGCCGCCGCCCGTCATGCGGGCGCCGAGCGCCCCGGCGGCGAGGGCCGCGTCGACGGCCACGTCGAGTTCGGGGACGGTCACCTCGTAGTCGTCGCGCAACGACGCGTGCGACGCGGTGAGCAGCGGGCCGATCTCGCTCGTCCGGCCGGCGCGCAGCAGGGTCATCGTGTCGAGGACGCGCTGGTTCTCGGTGACGACGTGACGGACCCGGCGCACCGCGACCTCGTCCCCGGCGAGCGCGGCGAGCGCCTGGCCGAGGTCGGCGACCTCGCGCAGCAGGTCGACGCCCAGCCGGGCGGCGGCGGCCTCGCAGGTCTGACGGCGGGCCGCGTACTCCCCGTCGGTGTGCCGGTGCGGCGCGCGGGTGTCCACGACGAGCACGGCGAGGCCCTCGTCGGCGATCGTGAACGGCACCTGCTCGGTCTCCAGCGACCGGCAGTCGAGGAACAGGGCGTGGTCGGCGCGGCACAGCGACGACGCGGCCTGGTCCATGATGCCGCAGGGCATGCCGACGTAGACGTTCTCAGCGCGCTGGGCCAGCGCCGGCCAGTCGTCGAGCGGCAGCTCCGAGCCGGCCAGGTCCAGGAGGGCGCCGAGCGTCGCGCACTCCAGGGCGGCAGACGACGACAGGCCCGAGCCGACCGGCACGTCGGAGGCGACCGTGAGCCGCGCGCCGGGCACGTCCACGCCGGTGTCGCGCAGCGCCCAGACGACCGCCGCCAGGTAGCCGGCCCAGCCGGTGACCCGGCCGGGTTCGAGGTCGGCCTCGGCGAAGGTGACCGGCGCCGCCCGACCGACCTCCGACCACACCGTCCACTCGCGACGGTCGAGGCGACCGGCGGCCACGGCGGTGCGCTGCGGCAGCGCGAACGGCAGCACGTACCCGCCGTTGTAGTCCGTGTGCTCGCCGATCAGGTTCACCCGGCCGGGCGCGGTCCAGACGGTGTCCGGCGCGGCGCCGAACTCGGCGGCGAAGGCGGACCGGGCGCGGTCCTCCGGGGCGGTCATCGCAGTGCCTCGCGCAGCATCTTGGCGGCCTCCTCGGGACGCACGTCGTTGATGAAGACCCCCATGGCGGACTCCGAACCGGCGAGGTACTTCAGCTTGCCGGCCGCCCGGCGGATGCTGAACAGCTGCAGGTGCAGCCACGCCAGGTCGCGGCCCGCGTGGGTCGGCGCCTGGTACCACGCCGAGATGTACGGCATGGGCGCGCCGAACAGCGCGTCGAACGCCCGCAGCAGGCGCAGGTAGAGCCCGGCGAACGCGGCCCGCTCGGCGTCGTTGAGGGCCGCCAGGTCGGGCACCTGCCGGTGCGGCACGACATGCACCTCGAACGGCCAGCGCGCGGCGGCCGGCACGTACGCCGTCCAGAGGTCGTCGGCCAGGACGACGCGCTCGCCGCTGGCCCGCTCGGCGGCGAGGATGTCGCCGAAGAGGTTGGCGCCGCCGTGGGCGGCCGCGTACCGGACGGCCGAGGCCAGCATCGCGCGGGTGCGCGGCGTGACGAACGGGTACCCGTAGATCTGTCCGTGCGGGTGGTGCAGGGTGACGCCGATCTCCACGCCCCGGTTCTCGAAGCAGAAGACCTGCTCGACGTCGTCGCGCGCGGACAGCGCGGCCGTACGGTCCGCGAGGGCGTCGAGGACCGTACGGGCCCGGGTGGGGCTCAGCTCGGCGAAGCACGACGTGTGCTCGGGCGTGAAGCAGACGACCTCGCAGCGGCCCACGCCCGGGCGGATCGGGCTCAGCGGCGTAACCTGCGCCCCGACGGCCAGGTCGGCCTCGGCCGGGTTGTCGCTGAACGAGGGGAACCGGTTCTCGAAGACCGCCACGTCGTAGCTCGCGGCGGGCACCTCGCTGGCGTGCGTGGGCGTCGACGGGCACAGCGGGCACTCGTCGGTGGCCGGCAGGAACGTGCGGGTCTGCCGGTGCGCGGCGATGGCGACCCACTCGTCCAGCAGCGGGTCGTAGCGCAGCTGCGAGGCGAGTGGCCGAGGGTCGAGTGTCCGGGTGTCGACGGCGGCCGCACGGTCGGGCGGGTAGACCCCGGACGCGTCCGGCTCGTCGAAGTAGATCAGCTCGCGCCCGTCGGCAAGCGTGGTTGCGGTGCGTCTCATGCCGCCGGGGCCTCCACGATGATGAGTTCGCCGACCTCGCCGGCGAGGATGTCGCGGGCGGCGTCGGGCAGCCCGGAGTCGGTGATGAGCACGTCCGCCTCGCGCAGCGCGGCCATGGTGGAGATGCCGACCGTGTCCCACTTGGTGTGGTCGGCGAGCACGACGAGCCGGCCGGCGGACGCGACGAGCGCCCGGTTGGTCTCGGCCTCCATGAGGTTGGGCGTGGTGAAGCCGGCCCGCTGGCTCATGCCGTGCACGCCGAGGAACAGCACGTCGCAGTGGAGGCTGCCGATCGCGGCCACGGCGATCGGCCCGACGAGGGCGTCCGAGCGGGTGCGCACCCCGCCGGTGAGCACGACCTGCGGGCCGGACTCCAGCAGCGCTGAGTCCGCGTCGGCGGGGTTGTCGCGGCGCAGGGCGTCGGCGACCGGGATGGAGTTGGTGACGACCGTGAGGTCGGGGACGTCGCGCAGGAGCCCGGCGAGGCCGGCCGTCGTCGTGCCGGCGGACAGGGCCACGGCCGTGCCGGGTCGCACGAGGGACGCCGCGCGCTGCGCGAT
This sequence comes from Luedemannella helvata, assembly GCF_039528415.1. Lineage (NCBI taxonomy): Bacteria > Bacillati > Actinomycetota > Actinomycetes > Micromonosporales > Micromonosporaceae > Luedemannella > Luedemannella helvata. Next base: position 214,269 of record NZ_BAAALS010000001.1, on the reverse strand, counting down.
GGTGGCCTTCTCGGCCTGCTGGCGCACCGACTTGGCGGCGAAGCCGGGCTCGTGCGTGGCGCCCGGCCCGGCGGCGGTCGCCCCGCCGTGCACTTTGGACAGCAGGCCCCGCTCGTCCAGCGCGTCGAGGTCGCGGCGGATCGTCATCTCGGAGACCGCCAGCTCCGTCGCGAGTTCGGCGACCCGCACCGATCCCGTGCGCCGGACCCGCTCGAGGATCTCGGACTGCCGCTGGGCCGCGAGCATCACGCCGCCTCGGCGAGCGGCACCGGCAGCTGCGCGGCGGCCTCCCGCAGCACGACCACGCCGCCGGCCGCGACCTCGGTCGGGCCGGCCCACACGGTGCCGCTCAGCAGGTCCTCGCCGGCGACCGGCACGGTGGCCGGCTCGTCGCCGTGGTTGAGCAGGAACAGGAACGACGTGCCGTCCGCGTGGGCGCGGCGGACCGCCTCGACGCCCGGCGGCGTGCCGGGCAGCGTCGGCTCGACGCGAGCGGCCACCGCCACGCCAGCCAGCAGCGTGTCGAGGGACTCGTCGGGCAGGCGGGTGCCCACGTACCACGCCGTGCCCGCACCGTGGCGGTGGCGGGTGAGCGCGGGGGAGCCGGTGACCGGGCCCTCCGCGTACGTGACCAGCACCTGGGCGCCGTCGGCGCGGCCGAGCTCCGACCACGCGTATCCGGTCGCGCCGTTGGTCAGGGCGATCGTGGCGCCCGCCGGCAGCGGGTAGAACTCCTCGATCCGTACGCCCAGCAGGTCGCGCAGGGCGCCCGGGTAGCCGCCGGTGCGCACCCGGTGGCGCTCATCCACGACGCCCGAGTACGGCCCGACGACCAGGTGGGCGCCGTCCGCCACCCGGCGGGTCAGGTTGGCGGCGCCGGCGTCGCTCAGGGCGTACAGCGCCGGGGCGAGCAGCACCGCGTAACCGTCGAGGTCCGACTCCGGGTGGGCCACGTCGGCGGCGATGCCCGCCCGCCAGAGCGCCCGGTGCCAGCGGGCCACCTCGTCGAAGCAGGCCATGTCGCCGCTCGGGTGCGCGCCGTGCTCCTGTGCCCACAGCGACTCGTAGTCGAGCAGGATCGCCACGGGCGCGGTCACGGTGGAGCCGTCGACGTCGGCGAGCGCGCGCAGGTGCCGGCCCAGCTCGACGACCTCGCGCCAGATCCGGGAGTCGGTGCCCGCGTGCGGCAGCATGGCCGAGTGCCAGCGCTCGGCGCCCGCGACGCTGGCCCGCCACTGGAAGAACATGGCGCCCTCGCTGCCGCGCGCGACGTGCCCGAGGGCGTCGCGGACCAGCCGGCCGGGCGGCTTGGCGAGGTTGCGCGGCTGCCAGTTGACCGCGCTGGTGGAATGCTCCATGAGCAGCCACGGGGCGCCGGCGGCCAGCGAGCGGGTCACGTCCGCCGCGAAGGCGATCTGAGCGGCCGGCGGGGCGGCCGCGTCATTGATCACGTAGTGGTCGTTGGAGACCAGCCGGCCCGGGCCGCGCAGTTCGCGAGCCCACGCCCAGTGGTCGAGCTGGGTGTGCGTGGCGATCAGGTTGGTGGTGACCGGCACCTCGGGGGTGAGCCGCGCCAGCAGGTCACGCTCCGCGACGCACAGCGACAGGATCTCGGCGGAGCTGAACCGGCGGAAGTCGAGCGCCTGGCCCGGGTTGTGGAACGTCGGCGTGGCGCGCGGCGGGATGACCTCGGACCAGTCGCCGTAGCGCTGCGACCAGAAGGCGGTGCCCCACGCGTCGTTGAGCGCCTCGACCGTGCCGTAGCGCTCGCGCAGCCAGCCCCGGAACGCCTCCGCCGACGTGTCGCAGTAGCAGGCGGGGACGTGGCACGCGTATTCGTTGTTGAGGTGCCACAGCGCGAGCGCGGGGTGATCGCCGTAGCGCTCCGCGAGCCGCTCCACGAGCGTCAGCGCGGCGGCCCGGTAGTCCGGCGAGGACGGGCAGTAGGCCTGGCGGCTGCCGTGGCTGAGGACGCGACCGTCGGCGTCCACCGGCCGGCTGGCCGGGAAGGCCGTGGTGAACCACGGTGGCGGGGACGCGGTGGCCGTGGCCAGGTCGACCGCGATGCCGCCCGCGTGCAGCAGGTCGATCACCCGGTCGAGCCAGCCGAACTCCCAGCGGTCGGGCGTGGGTTGCAGCCACGCCCAGCTGAAGACCCCGACCGTGGCCAGCGTGACGCCGGCCTCGCGCATCAGCGCGACGTCGGCGGCCCAGACCTCCTCGGGCCACTGCTCCGGGTTGTAGTCGCCGCCGTAGCACAGGCCTGAGACGCGCGGGATGATGGCCGGCACCGTTCGCCCTCCCCAAGGACCGCACACAACCGAACAGGTCCGCACACTATCGCACGCGAGTGCCGCACACAAGAACTCAGATGCCGCGGCCCAGGCGGTGCAGCGCGTGCAGCACCCGCTCCACGCGGACGAGGCCACTCGCGGCGGCCATGGCGATCGCGGCCCGCGGCTCCCGCCAGTTGTTGCGGATCGCCGCGCGGGCCCACCGCAGCGCCTCGGTGCGGTTGCCCTGCGCGGCCTCCCAGCAGGCCATCTGCCCGTACACCCGGGCGGCCCCGGGCGGCGTCGCGCCGATCTCCGGGTGCCGGGCCAGCATCCAGCGCAGCGAGGAGATCTTCGTCTCGTACTCCTGGGCGAAGAGCGAGCTGCGCCCCCACAGCACCCGCACGAGCGGGACGTCCAGGTGCAGGATCGGGGCCAGGCGGGCGGCCCGCAGCAGCAGGTCCCAGTCCTCGTTCTGGCTGCCCGGGGCGTCCTCGGCGACCAGGCCGATGCCGCCGCGCGCCGGGTCGGTCACGATCGCCTCGCGGCGCATGAGAAAGCCCGACGAGTGCAGCATCGCCATCCGCGAGCGCGCCAGGTCGGCGACGGCCACCTCGTGCTTGCCGGCCAGCCGCGGCACCCGGCGTCCCCCGTACTCGACCTCGATCGCGCAGGTGGTGAACAGCGTGCCGGGCCGCGCGCGCAGGGCGGAGACCTGGGCGGTGAGCTTGCCCGGCAGCCAGGCGTCGTCATCGTCCAGAAAGGCGATCATCTCGCTGTCGGTGGCGGCCAGGATGCCGCGGTTGCGGGCGCCGGCGAGGCCCGGCGTACGCAGGTTGGACAGCACCGACACGGGCCGGTCGCCCGTGGCGTGCAGGGCGAACTCGGGCTCGGTCTGGTCGAACACGATGAACACCTGCAGCGGCCCGGGATAGTCCTGCGCCAGCACGGAACGCAGCGCGCGCCGCAGCAGCTGCGGCCGGTTGCGGGTGGGGATGACGACGCCGACGGGCGGCCAACCGACGTGCCGTGGCGCCGGGATGATGGCGTGCCGCGGCAGCAGCGAGGTCACGTCCGGCGTCCCGTGATCGGGTAGCCGTACGCGCCGTGCAGGGGGGCGGCGATCGCGGCCACGAGGCGGCGCTGGCGTGGCGGCAGGGCGGTGCGCCAGCTCTCGTCCGCGCGTACCTCGACCGGGCCGGTGCGGAAGCGCATCGGGTTGCCGGCGGCGCTGTGCGCGGGCGGCAGGTCGGCGTACACGCTGCCGTCGGCGCCCTCGGTCAGGAAGTCCAGCGCGCCGGTGTGCAGGTCCAGGCCCGCGAACGCGGCGATGGACAGGCTCACGCCGCGCGGGTCGGCGACGAATTCCTCGTACCGGAACCGTCGCACGGCCACGCCTCGCGCGCCGAGCAGCCCGAACGCCGCGTTGTGGGCGCTCCACAGGAGCGCCGCGCGGCCGGGGGAGTACCGCGTCATCGTCTCCCGCCGGTCACTCTCCGGGCGGGTCACCGTCTTGGTCCACGAGTACGCCACGCCGCGCGCGTCCCGCACGACATGCGCGACGCGCAAATCGATGTTCGGAGCGTGCCGGAGACAGTAGGCCAAGCTGGCGTGCTTGGAGGAATCGACGACCACGTTTGCCCCGGTGACCTCGGCCGCAGCGGCGTAGACGCGCGCGTAGTACAGGGCGTAATCTCGCGCATCATCGTTGCGCGTGCGCCCGGCGAGACTGGGGATGTGGCGGGTGCGCTCCACCCGCGACTGGAGGCGTAGGACGTGATGCGGGTCCAGCCGGTCCCACCCGCCGAAGGCGCGCTTGCCCACCTCGTGCCAGAACCCGCAGGCGGAGAACGCCTGCCCGCAGCCGCACCGCTCGTCGTCGATGAGGTCGCGGCGCCACAGGTGGACGACCTCGCCGAGGGTGCAGACCCCGGGTAGGCAGCCGAGGACACGTTCGAGCAGGGTGGTGCCGCTGCGCCCGAGACCGCCGAGGAAGAGGACGCGTACCACGACCACCCCCATTCTCGTTCTACGTCACATAACGAACGATTGCCCGAGTAGAGGCGAAATGTCTGCTTCATTGCGTGCGGCCGCGCACAGCCCCGCACGGGTGACAGTCGCCGGTGTGAACTTCGACCCGATCACCGAGGCCGACGCGGTCCACCGTGTCCGCGCGGCGATGCGCGCCGGCCTCGGCGGGCGCATCGTGACGCCCAACGTGGACATTCTTCGGCTGGCCGCCCGCGATGACGCGCTGCGCGCGTATCTCAACGCGGCCGACCTCGTCGTCGCCGACGGGATGCCGGTCGTGTGGGCCAGCCGCCTGTCCCACGGCCGCGACGGGTGCCTGCCCGAGCGGGTGGCCGGCGCGGACCTGATCTGGTCGCTCAGCGAGGCATGCGCGATCGACGGCCGCCGCGTCTTCCTCATCGGCGGCGTCCCACCCGCGCCCGTCCCCCGGCCGGCCGACCCGGCCGAGGCAGAAGGCGTCGGCAGCGCCGATGCGGTCGGGCGGACGGAGGGCGCCGATGCGGTCGGGCGGACCGACGGCGCCGATGCGGCTGCGTGGACCGGCGACGCGGACGCCCTGCGCGACTGGAGCGCGGCGCGGGAGCTGCCCGCCGGCGCGGCGCGGGCGGCGGCCGTCCTGGGCACGCGATACCAGGGCCTGCGTCTCGTCGGAGCGGTCAGTCCGCCGTTCGGCTTCCTCGACGACCCGGCACAGACCGAACGGCTGCGGGCGGCCGTCGTCGCGGCCAGGCCGCACCTGGTGTTCGTCGGGCTCGGCTTCGCCAAGCAGGAACGCGTCATCGAGCTGCTGGCGCCGCACCTGCCGGACGCCTGGTTCCTGGGCTGCGGCGCCGCCATCGACTTCGTCGACGGCGACCAGCGGCGGGCGCCCGGGTGGATGCGCCGAAGCGGGTTGGAGTGGGCGCACCGCCTCGCCCGGGAACCGGGCCGGTTGGCGGGGCGCTACCTGCGCCACGACGTGCCGTACGCGCTCGGCATGCTCGCCCGCGCGGCCGCCCGCCGTTAAGGAGCGCGTGGGGCGAAGTACGCGTCACGGGCCATGGACGTGAAGGAGCGCAGGGCCGCGGGCGTGTCGGAGATCGCGAACTGTTGCGCCTCGTCCTTCGGGTCGGGGTCGGACTCGAAGTAGCTGACCGCCTTGATCTGCGGGTTGGCCCGGAAGACGGACGCGGCGTTGGTCAGCCATTCGGCGCGCCGGGCGGCCGGGTAGGCGCGCGATACCCCGTACTCGCCGATGATGATGGGTTTCGGGCGGGCCGCGGACCACTGGAGGAACGGGGTGAGCAGCGTGTTGAGGTCGGCGAAGCGGCTCGCCGCGTAGACGTCCACGCACAGCCAGTCGACCTCGTCGTCGCCGGGATAGAACTCGGGGGCGGAGCCGCCCGCGAAGCCCTCGGCGGTCGGACACCAGACCCAGGAGACGTTCGTCGCCCCCTCCTCGCGGAACAGCCGGCGCACGTGCTTCCAGGCGGCGATGTAGTCCGCGCCGGACCACATCGAGGCGCGCAGGTTGGGGCGGTCCATCTCCCACCGGAATCGGATCATGATGGGTCGGTCCAGCTCGGCGACGCGTTCGGCGCGCTCGCGGATCAGCTCGTCGTAGCGGCCCAGCGCGGTCGCGCGGGTGTCGCCGGACGCCCAGCTCAGCATGAGGATCGACCCGCGCTGCAGGAAGTGCAGGTCCGACTGCGTGAAGAACTCCTCGGTGAACGGGCGGTACGTGTTCACGAGCGTGACCTGCCGGCCCAGCCTCGCCTCGAAGCGGTCGAAGGCGGCGATGCGTTCGCGCTGGTTCACGACCCGGGGCTTGACCCAGGCGCCCAGGTACGCCCCCTCGCGCGGCGGTGCCACCGGCCCGCCGTTCAGGCCCGTGGCCGTGGCGATCGGGGCCGGCGTGACGTCCAGGCGGGGCGCCGGATCGGGCGTCTCGAGGGCGCCGCCGCAGCCGGACAGCAACCCGCACAGGGCAACGGCCGCGACGACGCGCGCGCGGCCCGTGGCCGCTATGGCGTGGATCCGCTCGCTCATGACAGCTCCGGAAGGTCGGTGACGGCGGGCGCCGCGGGCGCGGTCGCCAGGTCGAGGTCGGGGCCGCCGGTGCGGCGGGCGACGTACAGCACCGTGGTGGCGACCCCGGCGAGCGCCGGGATCCGCCAGGCGAGCCCGTCCACCAGGCGCGCGACCGGGCGCAGCCAGCGGCGGGCGTACGCGCCGGGCGGGCAGACGGCGAACCCGCGCCGCTCCACGACCGTGAACCCGTGCCGGGCCAGCAGCAGGTCCACCTCGGCGTGGGACAGCTCGTTGAACCACGGGTCGCCGGCCCGGCGGCGGTGCCGCAGGTGGCGCACGGAGGTGCGGTTGCCGTGGTTCTCGATCACGAGCAGGCCGGAGCAGCTGTGCGGCAGCAGGCTCGCGGCGAACCCGATCGCCCGGTCGCGAACGTCGTCGCCGACGTTGAGCAGCAGGCGGAACACGGTGACTAGGGCGGGCGCGCCGTCGCCCATCGGGCGCGGCAGCCGCCCGGACTCGGGCACCTGGTGCAGGTGGGCGAAGACGCCGCTGGCGCGGGCCCGCTCCAGCATCGCGGCCGAGGTGTCGTACCCGTGGGCGTCGCGGACCAGCCCGTGCAGGATGCGGATGGCCCGGCCGGTGCCGCACGCGAAGTCGTGCTGGACGGGCCGCCGCTGGGGGAACGCCCGGGCGACAAGGGAGCGCAGGTAGGCGCGCTGGCGCCGGTTGACGGCCGACGAGTACGTGTCGGGCGCGTACACGACCTCCTCGTACTTCTCCACGGCCGTGAGGTTCTGGAAGATCCGCGTGTAGTCCTCGCGCATGTTTCCTCTCCGCGGTTTCTCGTCGTGACGGCGGCGTAAAGCGGTGAGCCCGAGCACGCCCCGAAACCGCCAGCAGGCCGCCGCGTACCCGGCGATGCCGAGCGCGACCAGGGCGAGGGCCGCGAAGCCGCGCCAGGGCGGGGGTGCCGCGAGGCTCACCATCGGCAGGACGCCGAAGCAGGTGACGGCCGCGGCGCACGCGGTGACCGTGCCGGCGCCGAACGGGTGCACGCCCACCAGGCGCCCGACCTGCACGATCGGGACGAGGTTGTTGAGCAGCACGGCGGCGGCCAGACCGAGCGCGGCGCCCAGGGCGCCCAGCGGGGGGATCAGCAGCACGTCCAGGACGATCATCACGGCCAGGGCGGCGGCGACGTTGTACAGGTTCCAGGAGGTGCGCCCGGCCATGGCGAGCACGGAGTCGACCGTGCCGCAGGCGCTGGCGACCAGCATCGCGGCGGCGAGCACGGCGACCACGGGCACCCCGGCCCGGTACCCGTCGCCGAACAGGCCCAGGTAGACCGGCGCGAACACGGCCGTGAGCAGGTGGACGGGCCAGACGAGCAGCACGAGCCACGCGGTCGCGCCCTGGTAGAGGGTGGCGGTCGCGCCCCGGTCGCGCAGCGCGACGGCCTCGGCGAGCCGGGATTGCACGGTCTGCGCGATGGCCTGGTTGGCGAACTGGCCCACGACGACGAACCGGCCGGCGACCGCGTAGACGGCGGCCGCGCGCACACCCGCGAACGTGGCGACGAGCAGCACGTCGACGCGTTGCAGCGCGGTCTGCAGCACCCCGGCGACCGCGCGCGGCGCGGTGAACCGCCAGAAGTCGCGGCCGAGGCCCGGCGAGGGCGGGGCCGACAGCGGCAGACCCGGCGAGGGCGAGGCCGGCGGCAGGCCCCGCACGCGCCGCCGCAGGGCCAGACCGGCCAGCGCGGCCGCGGGCGCGTAGGGCAGCACCATGGCCAGCGCGAACGGCATCAGGTCCGGCTCGACCAGCAGGACCGCCAGGGCGGCGAACCCGGCCAGCTGAAGGCCCGGCCGCAGCAGCTTGTCGACGACCACGGTGGCGCGCACGCTGTGCAGGCCGCGGGTCGCCGCGAGCAGCGTGTCGGTCGCGACCGCGAGAGGCAGGAACCCCGCGAGGACGCGCACGGCGGTCGCGAACTCGCCCGGGTTGCCCGGGTCGGCCAACCGGGCCAGGGGTGCCGCGCCGAGGAAGAGCCCCGCCCCGGCGACCACGCTGGCCGCCACGACCGGCGCGATCGCCAGCCACAGGCAACGCCGCAGCAGGTGGGCCTGGTCGAGCGCGCGTAGCCGGGCGATCCAGTAGACGAGGCCGGTCTGCGTACCCAGCTTCGCGACCGTGGAGACCAGCACGAACGCGGCGAGCGCCGCGAACAGCGCGCCGGCCCGGGGCGGTGGCAGGGCCCGCGCGGCCAGCCAGGTGACCAGGACCCCCATCGTGGTGGCGGCGACCGCGCCGGCCAGGTTCGCCACCCCGCCGCGGGCGACCTTCTGCAGCGAACCTAGCGTCGCCGCCACGACGGCTCCCTGCCGAGCCAGTCGCCGAGCTCCTCGTCGTACGGCCGGTAGTGTTCGCGCAGTTCGGCCCGCAGGCGCGCCGGCAGGGCCGAGACGCGCGGCCGCGCGTTGTGCCGCTCGAACGGCGGGTAACCGAGGTTGGGCAGGCCGAGGAAGCGCAGCACGCCGTCGTAGGCGGACTCCGGTTCGGTGAAGAAGTCGCCCGCGTCGACCACGTGCACGCGGTCGCGGCCCACGAGCTGTTCGAGCCGGCGCAGGAACGTCACGTACTCGCCGCGTTCGCGGTAGGCCAGGTGCTGGTGGGCGAAGCTGTGGTACCACGGTTCGACGCGCATGCGGGCGACCTCGCCGGCCAGCCGGGACGGCTCGGCGGCCAGCGCGCGGGCCACGTCCGGCTCCCGCTCGAAGCCGCGCGCCACCTCGTGGGCGTGCTGGGAGTACGCGCGCTCGACCGGGTCGCGCACGAGCACGATGAGCTTCACCCCCGGCAGGTCGTCGGCGATGCGCGACGGCGCGTGCGGGTGGTAGAGGTAGTACGGGCTGGACTCGAACACCTGGCCGGGCACGCCGTACCGCGCGGTGATCCGGCCGACGGTATCGCGCAACGGGAAGTGCGCGCGGTACCAGGCCGGCCCGCGGTGGTAGTTCGTGTCGAAGTAGTGCACGCCCTTGTGCAGCACCGCCTTGAGGATGGCCGGGTGGGCGGCGAGCGCCCGGTACAGCGAGGTGGTGCCGCAGCGCTGGCCGCCGCAGATCAGGAACGTCGGCAGGGCGCGGGCCGGGGCGGTGAGCCGGCCGTAGGTGAGCGAGCCGAAGTGGGCCAGCCGGGTGACGGCGGCCGGCCGCCCGAACCCGAGCGGCGGCGGGGTCTGGGTCTGTTCGCTCACGCTGACGCTCCCAAGGGCAGGCCGGACACGCGGCGGATCAGGGTGGGCAGCAGCCAGGTGCCGAGCGCGCCGAGCCGGGCGCCCGCCTCGGCCTGCCGGTCGGCGAGGTACCGGGCCGCGAGGTCGACCAGGTAGAGCAGGGCGGTGGCGTGCGCCGTGGGCCGGTCGGTCACGCCGAACGGGCGCAGGGTCTCGGGCGCCGCGTCGACGCAGTCGCGTACTGTCGCGCCGGCGCGGGTGACCGCGAACCCGGTCGCCTGCAGGTCACGTTGCAGCGCGAAGTGCAGCGCGTCGAACCCCAGGGGCACCCCGGTGGCGAAGCGCTCCCAGTCCCACAGCAGCAGCCGGTCGGCGAGCGTCGCCATGTTCCAGGGGGCCCAGTCGCCGTGCCACTGCCCGTACGCCAAGCGGGTGGCGCCCGCGCGGTCCACGAGGTCGTGGGCGGCACGCCGCAGCGCGGCACCGTCGCTCTGACCGCCGAGGGCGGCCAGCCGCTCCCGCAGCCCCGCCCAGTACGGGCTGGTCGCGAGGTCGCCGTCGGCGACGCCGCCCGCCCCGGCCACCGCCACCATGGCCCGGGCGAGCCGGCCGGGGTCCCAGGCGGCGCGCGAGCGCCACACCGGCAGGGCCGACTGGACGAGCACCTCGTGGCCGTGCCAGCGGCCCGCGTGCCGGACGGCCGGCACCTCGACCTCGCCGAGCGGCAGGGTGGCCAGCCGGGTCAGGGCCTCGGTCTCCCGGCGGACCAGGTCGCGCGTGAGCGGGCCCACCCCCAGCTTGGCGAAGCCGACCGTCGTCCCGTCCGGGGCGAGCAGTTGCAGCACCGGCTTGCGGTTGGCCCGGGCGGGGCCGATGTGGACGCTCAGGCGCAGGCCGGCGCCGCACGCCTCCCGCAGGTACGTCTCGATGGTGTCGGTGCCGGCGGCCACCCGCACGCGGGAGCGCAGCAGCAGCCGCGACGCGCCCGTGCGCAGGCAGGCGACCACGGCGTCACGCTTGAGGCGGGCCAGCCGCGAGTGCGGGCGCGCGTACCGGCGCACGGCGGCGGCCGCGATCCGCCGGTCGTCGGCCGGTACGAGCAGGCGCGGGCGGCGGTGGTCGGGGATGACGAGAAACTCGGCCGCCTCGCCGCCGGCGCCCGGGTACAGCAGGTCGAGTACCTCCCCCAGGTACTGCGCCCGCAGCGCGGCGTCCCCCGTGATCCGGACCGAGCTCATCGGCGCCCCAGCGCGTTGCGCCACAGGAGGGCGTAGCCGAGGAAGAGGAACGCCAGGGGCGTGACGAGCGCGTTGTACCAGAGCATCGCCGCGAACGAGGCGACCAGCGCGGCGGAGCCGGCGATGCCGATCGCGGTGTCGTCGCGGCGGAACCGCCACAGCCCGTACCCGAGGAACACCACGTACCCGACCGTGCCGACCAGGCCGTGCGCGAACAGCAGCTGCCAGAGCTGGCCGTTGCCGCCGACGGTGAAGTTGCCGCAGCGCGGGCAGTCCGGGCTCTCGCCGACCGTGATCGACGTGCGCCCGCCCGCGGTGTCGCGCGTCGTCCCGAAGCCGATCAGCGGCGACTCGGCCAGGCCGTCGAGCGCGCGGTTGACGAGGAACAGGCGGACCGCGTTCGATCGCCCGTACTCGATGCGCTGGCTCACCATGTCGCCGAGCGGCGTCGCGCCGATCAGGGCGACCACCGCGAGCGTCGCGACCAGCACCCGCATCGCCAGCCGCCGCCGGCGGCGCACCAGCCGGACGGTCACGTAGGCGACCGTGACCGCCAGGCCCAGCCACAGGCCGCGGTTGAGCGAGTGGACCACGGGGATCACCGCGATCGTGAGCACGAGCGCGCCGGCCGCCTTCGCGAGCGGGGTGCGCGCGAGCGGCCAGCAGGCCACGACGAACCAGACGACCAGCAGGCAGAGGTTGTTGCCCCAGGTGTTCGTGTAGCCCCACGGCGCGGCCGGCCGGGCGGACTCGTGCCCGAGCACGTTCATGATCTGCGCGGCGGAGGGGTGCACGAGTGACTGCACGAAACCCTGGGCGCGCACGTCGGTGGGGAGCAGGTGCTCGACCGGCGAGGTGAACTGGAAGCGACCCGCCGCCACGCCCAGCAGGCCACCGCCCACGGTCAGCACGAACAGCCAGGCCAGCAGCCGCACCAGCGCGGCCTGCGGCACCTTGGTGACGGACAGGTTGCCCACATAGAGCAGCAGGACGGTGAGCGCGAGGTACATGCCGAAGCGGAAGACGACCGCCGAGACGGCGGTCTGCGCGGCGCGGTCGACCGTGCCGGTGGCGGCGGACCCCATGGCCGCGGCGCTGATGGCGACGGCCGCGAGGAACAGCAGCCACCAGCCGAATCCGGGCGGGACCCGCACCTTCTCGCCCCTGATCAGGCGGCGCAACAGGATGAGGCCCATCGGCACGGCGGCGATGGCGAAGATGAGCACGCCGAGGCCGAGGGCCCACCACAGGGGGTAGAGGGCGCACAGGCCGACGACGGGCCAGCCGTGCCTGATGAGGTCCCGGACCCGGGAGGTGTCCCCCACGGGTACGGGGGTGGCGGCCAGGTCACGGTCCGTCAGCGCGGGTGGGTCGGGGGCGGCCGTGCGGTGGACCGCGCCCACGAGCGTGCGGGTACGCGGCTGCGCCGTCATCGTGTCGTGCGGGGCGCGTCGTCGCCGGGCGTCCCGGCCGGCAGCGGCGGGGCGGCGTGCGTGGGCAGGCCGCCGGTCGGGGTCGGGTCCTCGTCCCACAGGTCCACGACCAGGGTCGGATCATCGGCGGCCACGTGGTGTGCCGCGGCGTGATGCGCCGGGGCCGGCCGCTGCGTCGGGCGCACCGGCCGCGCGGCCAGCTTCACCGTGGGCAGGAGCACGCCGCCGAGCAGGGGGGTGCCCACGCGGGCGAACTGCTGCGCGGCGTCGGCCACCTCGGCGATCCGCGACGTGTCCCGCTCGGCCGTGATGATGGCCGCGTCGGCCAGGCCGGCGAGGCTCTGCGCGTCGGCGCTCGACGCGGTCGACGGGGCGTCGATGACGACGTACTCCGTCTGGTCGCACAGGGCGGTGAGCACCGTGCGGACGTCCTCGCCCTGGAGCAGGCCCGCGGCGGTCGCGGTGCCGCCGGTGGTGATGACGCTGAGCCGGGAGTTGCGCTGGGTGGGCTGCAGGGCGCTGGTGAGGGTGGCCCGGCCGGCGAGGACGTCGGTGAAGCCCGGCCCGCCGGCGACCCGGAACAGGTCCGTCAGTGGCGTCGTGGGCGTGCCCAGGTCGGGCGCGTGCGCGCTCACCAGGACGACCTCGCTGCCCGATCGGGCGAGCGCGTCGGCGAGGTTCGCCGCGACCAGGGTGGAGCCCGCCCCCGGGTGCGCGCTGCTGATGACGATCACCTGGTCGTCCGGCGTCAGGGTGGCGAGCACCTCGTTGCGCAGCCGGTTGAACACCCGCCCGCCTGGCGTGTGCGGCGCGCACAGTTCGGTGGCGCTGAGGTTGAGGCGGTCGTCCAGGGCGGCCAGCAGCGGCACGCCCGCGCGGCGCGGCAGGTCGGAGCCCTGGCGCACGCGCCCGTCGAAGCGCTGCCGGCAGATCGCGATGAACAGGCCGAGCAGCAGCCCCAGCACGGCGCCGCTGCCCAGGTAGAGCGGCACGTCGGGTTTGGTGGGGCGGCCCGGCAGCGCGGCGTCGGTGATGATCCGGCCGCCCTCGGCCGTCATCACGCTGAACTGGTTGAGCCGGTTGCTCATGTTGGTGATCTGGGCGGTCAGGGTCGCCTTGCGCGAGCGCAGGTCGGTCATCTCGGCGGAGCCCCGCTCCGCCTCACTGATCTTGCGGTTGGTCGTCCCGAGCTGGCTGTTCAGCGCCTTGATCTTCGAGTCGAGCGAGGCCATCTGGCCGTCGATCTCCCGCTGCGCGCTCTGCTGGCGGTGGTGCAGGTACGCCTCGGCGAACGCGTGCGAGCCCGCCTGCGCGGCCACGGCGGTCCTGGCGTGGAACCGGATGCGCAGCACCGCGGTGTTCGGGGGCACGTCCACGCTCACGGCGGTGGCCAGCCGCTGCGGCGAGACCGACCCGCGCAGCAGGGTGGCCGCCTCGGTGGAGACGTCGTTGGAGCGCACGAGTTGCGCCTCGGTGTCCAGGTTGATCTCGGCCCGGGTACGCCCGCCCACGACGTTCGCGTCGAGGCTGGCCACGGGCTGCACCAGCACCGACGTGGTCGAGGCGAACTCCTTGGGGGTACCCGCGGCGAGCGCGGCCGCTCCGGTGACGCCGACCAGCAGGGCCCCCAGGACGGTCAGCCAGTGCCGTTTGGCCATCCCGATGTAGTCGTTGAGGTCGGCGGCGGGACGGGCGCTCTCCATGGGCACGCACCTTTCCGGGCTGAGCGGGTACGGGGACGCGACGGCCCCGACCGGGCGCCTTGGCCACGACGCGTGGCCGCCCAGAGAGGTAAACGGAGGGATGTTCCCGACGTAACGGACTTAGCGGTTAGGTTGCGCGCTGATCCAGCCAGCCTTCGGCGGCGAGGTGGTTCAGCACCACGTCGACCGCCTCGTCCACGTCGATCGTGGAGGTGTCGATCACCAGGTCGGCGTCCGTGGGGACCTCGTACGGGTCATCCACGCCGGTCATCCCGGTGAGCTGGCCGGCGCGTGCCCGGGCGTAGAGGCCCTTGCGGTCGCGCTGCTCGCACACCGCCAGCGGGGTCGCCACGTGCACGAGGACGAACCCGGCCCCGGCCGCGTGGGCGAGCTGCCGCGCCGTGGCCCGCGCCGCCGCGTACGGGGCGATCGGACAGCACAGCGCCAACCCGCCGTGCCGGGCCGCCTCGGCCGCCACGAAGCCGATCCGCCGCACGTTCATGTCCCGGTCCTCCTTGGAGAACCCGAGACCCGCCGACAGCCAGCGGCGCACCACGTCGCCGTCGAGCAGCGTCACCGTCCGCTCGCCCGTCTCGGCCAGCACGTCCGCGATCCCCCGGGCCACCGTGGACTTGCCCGAGCCCGACAGGCCCGTCAGGAAGACCACGACGCCGCGCACCCAGCGCGGCGGCCGGGCGCGGGTCAGCTCCCGGGCCACGGCCGGCGGCGTGTGCCACTCCGGCAACGGCACGCCCCGGTCGAGCAGGTTGTCGATCTCGGCGGGCGTCAGCGGTACCCGCCGGTGGCGGGGCGGGATGTCGTCGGCGGCCCGCCACTGCCCGTCGCGGCCGTCGTACGCCAGCTCGCGCGGCAGCAGCGCGCGCGGCCCGCCACCGGAGATCGCCGGGCCGGCCGCGAGCAGGTGGGTCGCGCCGTACGCGGCGGCCACCCGGGCCCGCAGCAGGGCGTCGAGGACCTCGTTGCCCCGGCCGCGCAGCGGCACCGCCACGATCGTCGCCGCCGGCATCCGGTCGCGGGCCGCCAGCACGGAACGCACCAGCACCTCGGGCGCGAGCCCGTCCGGGCCCGGCTCGGCGACCGGCACGATGAGCAGCACGTGCCCGGCGATCGTGCGGGCCGCGTACGCGATCTGCGCCAGTTGCGGCCGGTGCAGCGGCCGGTCGACGATCACGCCGAGCACCCGGCCCTCGGGCAGCAGCGCCCGGATCTCGTCCGGCGGCCGGCGCATGTGGGGGAACGCGCCGTGCTCGCCGTCACCCGCGCGGCGGACCGGGCCCGCGACCCCGCACAGCCCGTGCCGGGTCGGCCAGATGTCCATCGCGTCCAGGGCGGCGATCGGCGCGCCCTCGGGGTCGGTGAGGATGAGGACCCGCTTGAGCGGGTTCGTCGGGTCCAGGCTGGCGACGACGTGCTCGGGCACCTCCAGCGTGACCGGCACGGGCCACGGCGTGCCGTCGGCGAGGCGACCCGTACGGGCCATCGACGCCAGGTCGGCCCGGCCGAGGAACCCGGTCAACGGGGGCAGCGCGCCCATGAGGAGCAACTGCAGGTCGGCCAGTTCGCGGGGTCGCGGCGCGTACGACGGGGCGTCGCGAAGCACCTCGTCGGGCAGCACCCAGCCGTCCATGTCACCCCTTCGTCTGTCTGTTCGTCCGTAACCTTCACCGCGACGCTGGACAGTCTCGCAGCCGATCGAGGTGCGGTCGACCCCCGACGACCCGTCCTATCATGGACTGGCCCGCGACGCGCGCGGGACGGGTCATCATCGTGCGGGAGGGGTCGCCATGCCGAGGTACGAGTTCCGGTGTCGGGCGTGTGGCGACACCTTCGAGGTCAACCGGGCGATGGCCGACTCGGCCGCACCGGCCGCCTGCCCCGCCGGGCATGACGACACCGTCAAGCTTCTCTCCACGGTCGCGCTCGGCGGCCGCGGTGGATCTTTCAACGCGCCGGCCGCCCGCCCGGCCGCCTCGGGCGGCGGGGGCTGCTGCGGCGGCGCCTGCGGCTGCTGACCCCGTTCACGCCGCGCGCCCGCACGCCGGGGCGGGCGGGCGCGCGCGGCTGCGTCAGCCGGTGTTTCGCAGGCCCGCCGCGATGCCGTTGATGGTCGTGAGCAGCGCGCGTTCCAGCTTCTCGTCCGGCGTTCCCTTCGCGGCCGCCGCCCGGTACTGCGACAGCAGGGCCGCCTGCAGGTGGTGCAGCGGCTCAAGGTAACTGTCCCGGACCGCCAGCGTGCGGGCCAGCCCGGGCTGCGCTTCGAGCAGCGCGGATTCCCCGGTGACGTGCAGCAGCCCGTCGACCGAGCTGGCGTACTCGTGCTGGATCTTTTCGAAGATCGGCTGAAGGTTCTCGGGGACCAGGGTGCGCACGTAGCGCTCCGCGATCGTGAGGTCGGTCTTCGTCAGGGTCATCTCCACGTTGGAGATGAAGGTCCGGAAGAAGTGCCAGTTGGTGTACATCTCGCGGAGCGTGTCGCCGAGGCCGGCCTCGCGGGCGGCGGCGAGGCCGGTGCCGACGCCGTACCAGCCGGGAACGATCTGGCGGGACTGGGTCCAACCGAACACCCAAGGGATGGCCCGCAGGCCCCCGAGGCCGGCGGACGCGTCCGGGCGGCGGGCCGGGCGGGAGCCGATGTTGAGCGCGCCGAGCAGCTCCGTCGGGGTCGCCGCCCAGTAGTAGGCCGGCAGGTCCGGGTCCTCGACCAGCTTCCGGTAGGCCCGGAAGGCAGCGTCCGAGACCAGGTCCATGACCTGGTTCCACCGGGACAGGTCCTCGGGGCTGAACCGCGGTGCGGTGTTGAGCAGGGCGCTCTGCAGCACGGCGGCGACGGTCAGCTCAAGGTTCTCCCGGGCCAGGGCCGGCAGCGTGTACTTGTCGGAGATGACCTCGCCCTGCTCGGTGACCTTGATGGCCCCGTCGAGGGTGCCGTTGGGCTGGGCGAGGATCGCCTCGTGGGTGGGCCCGCCGCCGCGGCCGATGGAGCCGCCCCGACCGTGGAACAGCCGCAGCCGCACGCCGTGTTTGTGCGCGACGTCGCGCAGCGCGCGCTGGGCCCGGTGGATCGCCCACTGCGAGGTGGTGATGCCGGCGTCCTTGTTCGAGTCCGAGTACCCGAGCATGACCTCCTGCACGTCATCGCGCGCCCGCACGATCGCGCGGTAGGCGTCGACCGACAGCAGGGCGTCGAGCAGCTCGCCGCCCGCGTCCAGCTCGGCGGGGGATTCGAGCAGCGGGACGAAGCCGACCCGGGCGACGCCGGCGCCGACGTCCACCAGGCCGGCCTCGCGGGCCAGGATCGCCGCCGCGAGCACGTCGTCGATGCCGAGGGTCATCGAGATGATGTACGACTCGACGACCTCCTCGCCGAACCGGTCCTGCAGGTCGCGGATGGTGGTGAAGACATCGAAGGTCTTGCGGTTGTTGTCGGTGAGCGGCGTGGACACGCTCGCGAGCGGGCGCCGCCCCGACAGCTCGTTGATCAGCAGCTCGGTGCGGGACGCGCGGTCGAGCGACCGGTAGTCGGCCACCTCGCCGACCCGCTCGTAGAACTGGGCGAGCACGGCGTGGTGCGCCTCGGCGTGCTCGCGGATGTCGAGCGTGGCCAGGTGCAGGCCGAACGCCGAGACCGTGCGTACGACGTCGGCGAGGCGGCCGGTGGCCGGCAGCATGCCGGTGTTGCGGGCCAGCGAGGCGCGCATGAGTTCGAGGTCGGTGATGAGGTCGTCGCCACCGACGTAGTCGTGCCCGGGCTTGTGCGGGGCGCCCGTGGCCAGCCGGCGGCGGGTGTTGCCGAGCTTGGCGAGGATGCAGCGGCACTTGAGCCGGTACTTCTCCTCGGCGTTGACCCGCCGGAACCGGGGCGCCACCTCGTTGCCGAGGACATCGAGGTCCCTGGCGAGGCTGGAGTCGAGGTCGATGGAGACGTGGCGCAGCCGGCGCGACACCGACAGCTCGCTGATCAGCTCCTCGATCGCCTCCTCGGCCGCCTGGATGCCGTACTCGTGCATCATGAGCAGCACGTCGCGGGTGACCGCCGGGGTGACGAACGGGTTGCCGTCGCGGTCGCCGCCGATCCACGAGCCGAACGTGAGCGGCCGGCTGGTGGGCGGGGTCTCCACGCCCAGGTCGGACAGGGTGGCCGACAGGTCGGCGAGCACCCGCGGTGCGGCGCTGGCCGCCAGGTCGGACAGGTAGTAGACCGCGTTGCGGGCCTCGTCGCGCGGGTCGGGGCGGGTCAGGCGCAGCTCGTCGGTCTGCCAGAGCAGGTCGATGATCTCGGCGAGGCGTCGCTCGGTGCGCGCCGACTCGGCCGGGTTGGGCCCGTAGAGGGCGGTCTGCGCGGCCTCGGCGTTCAGCTCGTCGGCGATGGAGCGCAGCTTGGACAGGATCGAGCGGCGGGCGGCCTCGGTCGGGTGTGCGGTGAACACCGGGCGGATGGCCAGCCGGCGGGCGCCCGCGTCGATCTCCTCGGCGCTGACCCCCCGCTCCTTGATCAGCTGGGCGGCGCGGCCGAGCCAGCCGCCGTGCAGGGCACGCTCGCGACCGAGTTCGCGGGCGCGGTGCGCCTGCTCGGTGATGTTCGCGAGGTGGAAGTACGTGGAGAAGGCCCGGGCCAGCTGAGTGGCCGTGGCGAGGTCGACGCCGGCGAGCTTCGCCCCGGCGGCGGCTCCGTCCGTGCGGACCAGGCCGCGTACCTCCTCGACCAGGTCGAGCAGGGGCTGGCCCTCCTGGCGCACCAGGGTCTGGCCGAGCAGGGTGCTCAGGCGACGGATGTCCGCGCGGAGCGCGGCGTCCACGGCCTCGTCGGGGCCGGTCTTCCTGTAGATCTCGCTGTCCGCGGTCACGCAGAATCCAATCGCTGAGTACGCGGTGACAGCGCTGTCCGGGCACCAGGATCGTAACGGTCGTGGCGCCGTCACGTCAGGTGAGCCTCGTTACGGCCGGCGGCGGCTACAGCGCGTCGTCGCTCCTGTGACCGAGAGCCATCGTCGCGGCGAGCGTACCGAGGATGCCGGCCACCGACCAGAGCAGGAGCCCGGTCACCGGCCAGCCGGCGGCCGCCCGCTGGAAATAGGCCACGGCCCGGATCAGGTCGACGCCCAACCCGCCCGGCACCCACACGTGCATGCCGCGGAAGAACGTCGGCAGGAAGGGCCAGGCGAACACCCCGCCGGAGCCGGGGTTGCTGAGCACCACGAGCAGCGTGATGGCCAGGCCGGTACCGACGATGCCGAGCCAGCCCTGCAGCGCGGACGTGATCGTGGCGCCGGCGAACGTCATCAGCGCCCCGCCGAGCGTCAGCCCGAGCATGTGGTGGGTCCAGATGCCGAGGATCGGCCCGACGACCAGCGCCCCGGCGAACCCCATGACCAGGGCGAACGCGGCGAACGCGGCCAGCCGGGCCACGGCGTGCGCCAGGTTGCGCGGTGCCGTGCCCAGGCTCAGCCCGAGGACGGTCGCCGACAGGTACCCGCCCAGGGTCAGCCCGACGACCAGGTAGAAGGCGACCAGCCCGCGCGAGTCCTCGTTCGAGAGCGGGTGGGCGTCCGTGGTCGTGACCGGGATGCCGGCGGCCTGCGCGACCGTCTCCACGGAGCCGCTCACGACCTCGGCCGTGAACGCGCCGGCCGCGCTCGAGGTGGTCAGTTGCAGGGCGCGGCGGTCGCTGGCGAGGACGGCGAACACCTCGCGCCGATCGAGGGCCGTGCGGGCGTCCGCGAGCGTCGCGTACGTGCGGCCGTCCACGAGTTCGGTGCGCTCGTCGAGCAGGCCCACCACCTCGGTCGCCGTCTGGTCGCCCTGGACCACCGCGACCGGGATGTCGCGGGGCGTCGGGTCGTGCAGCCCGCCGACGTACGCGGCGATGAACGCGGTCGCCAGCAGCAGGACGCCGAACAGCAGGACGACAGCCCGGAACACCCAGGTGTGCCAGAAGCGCTGGCCCAGGTGGTGCGGCACGTGCCACATGCCCCGCCAGATCAGCGGATTCGCCGGCGTACTCTGCGCGCCGGGCGGGGCGCGGCCCTCGTTGCTCAGCGGGCCGGGCTCGTCGCTCTCGCCGACGGCGTCGTCGACGGCGCTGCCGGCGGACGGCGGCGCGTCATGTGGCTCGATGGCCGCGTGCCGGCCGACGGGCGGGGTGGCGGCCCCGCCGGGCGGTTCGTCGCCGGAGCCGAGGGCGTCGTTGACCCTGCTGGCGGGCGTGGGTGGGGACTCGTTCGGCTCCGTCATGACAACCCTCCGTGCGTCATCTTTGTCAGCTTAAGCACGATTAGTCGCCCGTGTGGCTGGATCCGTCCGGGGGCGGCCGCGGCCCGGCGGCGTACGCTTGTTCGCGTTGCACCCCCTGTCCGAGCCGGCTGGGGGCTAGTTGGCGTGCCGGGCGGCACGCGTCGGCGTTTCAAGCGTGGGCGGGAGTCCTTGTGATGTTGGTCGGTCTGCTGGAGGCGGCGTTCGGCGATCCGGCGCTGGCGCGGCTGCGCGACTTCGCCCGGGGCATCTCCGAGCGCGGCGCGGCGATCGAGGCCGAGCAGCTCGACCTCACCGCGCCCGCCGGCTCGCGTCCGTTCGTCACGGCCGCCATCGCCGCGCAGGCCGGCGGCGGCCGGCCGGTGCTCGCCGTCACAGCCACCACCCGGGAGGCCGAGGACCTCGCGGCCGCGCTCGGCGACCTGGTCGACCCGGCCGAGGTGGCGGTCTTCCCGTCCTGGGAAACGCTGCCGCACGAGCGGCTGTCCCCGCGCTCCGACACGGTGGGGCGGCGCCTCGGCGTGCTGCGCCGCCTTGCCCACCCGGAGCCCGGCGACCCCGCGCGCGGGCCCGTCCGCGTCGTCGTCGCGCCCGTGCGCTCCGTGTTGCAGCCGCAGCTCAAAGGCCTGGGCGACCTGGCGCCGCTGGAGCTCGTGCCCGGCGCCACGGCCGACCTCGACGAGACCACCCGCCGGCTGGTCGACCTCGCGTACGCCCGTACCGACCTGGTCACCAAGCGCGGCGAGTTCGCGGTCCGCGGTGGCATCCTCGACGTGTTCCCACCGACCGAGGAGCACCCGCTGCGGGTGGAGTTCTGGGGCGACGACGTCGAGGAGATCCGCACGTTCGCGGTCGCCGACCAACGCACCATCGACAAGGTCGACCGGCTGTGGGCGCCGGCGTGCCGGGAGCTGCTGCTCACCCCGGCCGTACGCGAGCGCGCCCGGCGCCTGGCGGAGGACCACCCGGAGCTGTCGGAGATCCTCGACAAGCTCGCCGAGGGCATCCCGGTCGAGGGCATGGAGTCGCTCGCGCCCGCCCTGCTGGGCTCCGACTCGCTGGAACTGCTCGTGCACTGCATGCCGGCCGGCACGCACGTGCTGCTGTGCGACCCGGAGCGCATCCGCACCCGGGCGCACGACCTCGTGCGTACGAGTGAGGAGTTCCTCCAGGCGTCCTGGGCGGCGGCCGCCGTCGGCGGGACCGCCCCGATCGACACCGGGGCGGTGGCCTTCCGGAGCCTCGCCGACGTGCGCGCCGCCGCGGCGTCGCTGAACCAGCCGTGGTGGTCGGTGTCCCCGTTCGGTACCGCGGAGGCGGCCACACCGGTCAGGGACGACGAGCCCTGGCGCGAGGGCGAGGACGCCCCGATCGAGGTGCCCGCCGACGCGGGCGAGCTGCTCGCCCTGCGGGCGCAGCCCGTGCCGCTCTACCACGGCGAGACCGGCCGGGTCGTCGACGACGTGAAGCGCTGGACCGGCGACGGCTGGCGGGTCACGCTGGTCTTCGAGGGCCACGGCCCCGCCCAGCGGGCCGCCGAGGTGCTGCGCGACTCCGGCATCGGTGTGCGCCTCGCCGACACGCTCGACCAGCCGCCCGCCCCCGGCGAGGTGGTCGTCACGCGGGGCCGGCTCAACCACGGCTTCCTCGACGAGGCCTCCCGGCTGGCTGTCGTCACCGGGTCGGACATCTCCGGCGGGCGGGGCGCGTCCACCCGGGACATGCGCAAGATGCCGAGCCGCCGGCGCAACACGATCGACCCGCTGGAGCTGCGCGCCGGCGACTACGTGGTGCACGAGCAGCACGGCATCGGCCGGTACGTGGAGATGGTGCAGCGCACCGTCAACGGCGCCGACCGCGAATACCTTGTCATCGAGTACGCGTCGAGCAAGCGGGGCCAGCCCGGCGACCGGCTGTTCGTCCCGACCGACTCGCTCGACCAGCTCTCCCGCTACGTCGGCGGCGAGACACCCACCCTGCACAAGATGGGCGGCGCCGACTGGCAGAAGGCCAAGCAGCGCGCCCGCAAGGCCGTCCGCGAGATCGCCGCGCAGCTCATCCAGCTCTACGCCGCCCGGCAGGCGTCCAAGGGGCACGCGTTCGGGCCGGACACCCCGTGGCAGCGCGAACTGGAGGACGCGTTCCCGTACACGGAGACCCCCGACCAGCTGGCCGCGATCGAGGAGGTCAAGGCCGACATGGAGAAGTCGGTCCCGATGGACCGGCTCATCTGCGGCGACGTCGGCTACGGCAAGACCGAGATCGCGGTACGGGCGGCGTTCAAGGCCGTCCAGGACGGCAAGCAGGTCGCCGTGCTCGTACCGACGACGCTGCTGTCGCAGCAGCACTTCAACACGTTCTCCGAGCGGATGGGGCAGTTCCCGGTCGACATCCGGCAGCTGTCGCGGTTCGTGACCCCGAAGGAGGCCGAGGAGGCGCTGATCAAGGTCGGCGACGGTACGGCCGACATCGTCATCGGCACCCACCGGCTGCTCCAGCAGGCGACCAAGTTCAAACAGCTCGGGCTCGTCATCGTCGACGAGGAACAGCGCTTCGGCGTGGAGCACAAGGAGTTCCTCAAGCAGCTGCGCGCCCAGGTCGACGTGCTCACCATGTCGGCCACCCCGATCCCGCGCACGCTGGAGATGGCCATCACCGGCATCCGGGAGATGTCCACGATCGCGACCCCGCCGGAGGAGCGCCACCCCGTCCTGACCATGGTCGGCGCGCAGGACGACAAGCAGGTCGCCGCCGCCATCCACCGCGAACTGCTCCGCGACGGGCAGGTTTTCTACCTGCACAACCGGGTCGACTCGATCGAGAAGGCGGCGCGGCGCCTGCGCGAGCTGGTGCCCGAGGCGCGCGTCGCGGTCGCGCACGGCCAGATGGGCGAGGACGCGCTGGAGCGCGTCATGGTCGGCTTCTGGGAGAAGGAGTACGACGTCCTCGTCTGCACCACGATCGTCGAGTCCGGCATCGACATCCCGAACGCGAACACCCTCATCGTGGAGCGCGCGGACCTGCTCGGCCTCGCGCAGCTGCACCAGATCCGGGGCCGGGTCGGCCGGGGCCGCGAGCGCGCGTACGCGTACTTCCTGTACCCGCCGGACCGGCCGCTCACCGAGCACGCCCACGAGCGGCTCGCCACGATCGCCCAGCACACCGAGCTGGGCGCCGGCATGTACGTCGCCATGAAGGACCTGGAGATCCGGGGCGCGGGCAACCTGCTGGGCGGCGAGCAGTCCGGCCACATCGAGGGCGTCGGCTTCGACCTGTACGTCCGGATGGTCGGGGAGGCGGTGCAGCACTTCAAGGGCGAGGCCCCCGAGGAGGTCGCCGACGTCAAGATCGACCTGCCGGTCGACGCCCACCTGCCGCACGACTACATCGCGGTGGAGCGGCTGCGCCTGGAGATGTACCGCAAGCTCGCCGAGGCGCGCGACGCCGCCAAGCTGGAGGAGATCGTCGCCGAGATGCAGGACCGGTACGGCAGGCCGCCGGAGCCGGTCGCCAACCTGCTCGCGGTCGCCCGGCTGCGGCTGCTGGCCCGCCAGCACGGTCTCGCCGACGTGAGCGTGCAGGGCCGCCACGTGCGGTTCGGCCCCATGCCGCTGCCGGACTCCAAGCAGCTGCGGCTCAAGCGGTTCTATCCCGACGCGGTCTACAAGCAGGCCACCGAGCAGGTGTCCGTACCCCGGCCCAGCACCCGGCGGGTCGGCGGCGAGCCGATGCGCGACGTCGCGCTGCTCGACTGGTGCGCCGACCTCATCACGACCGTCCTGGACGGTGCCACGCCGCGCTAGGGCACCGTCTCGGACGAGGTGACCCGCAGCGACAGCGCCAGGGTGCCGGACGTGAGGGCGGCGGCCGCGAGCTGTCGGGCTGCCGCCACGTCATGCCGCCAGGGGCGGTCCGGCGGGTGCGGTGGCGGGTACGCGTTCGGTGGTACCCCAGGCTTTCTGGAGGGCGGCGGCGGCGAGCCAGCCGACGGCGAGCACCCCGGCGGCGGCCGGGGCGAGCACGTAGGTCGACGGCGGTAGCGCGATGAGTTCGCCCTGCGCCCAGCCTCCGGCGTAGACGGCGGTCGCCACGACGGCCGCGCCGACCAGCCCTTCCACCGCCCAGGGCAGGCCGGCCGCGCAGACCAGGTCGATGGCCACCGCGCCGGCGAGCAGCAGGAACGGCACGATCGAGCGGGTGAACCCGCTGCCGGCGAGCAGCACGAACATCACACAGCGGTAGGCCACGTACGCGCCCGCGATCGCGGTGGCCGCCCAGCGCACGCCCAGTTGCCGGCGGGCGATGACGAGCACGATCATGCCGGCCGTTGTCACCCAGGCGAGGTACACCCAGTCGGCGATCGGCAGGGCGAAGCTGCGGAAGCTGGACTCGTCGAGAGCCGCCACGCCGAGCTGGTTCGCGGCGAACGCGAGCAGGCTCGGCTCGGCGGTGGTGCGACCGTCCAGGTAGGCGCTCAGCGCGAGGGTGCCGTACTCCTGCTGCTGGTTGGGGAACAGCACGTTCTCCAGGAAGAACAGCCACAGCGTGCCGAGGACCAGGGTGCGCCGGCGCTGGCCGGTCGCGTGCCGGGTCCAGCCGACGATGGCGCCCGCGATGGCCAGCGCGGTGCCGAGGTAGAGCCCGGAGTGGCTGAAGCTCCACGACGTGATGTCCAGGCCGTTGACCCGGTGGTTGATCACGTCAATCGGGATGGAGACGAGGAAGACCGCGCTGCCGACCTGCATGAGGCGCAGCGCCAGCTTGTCCACCCCGAAGCCGGTGACCGTGTGGAAGACGACCAGCCCGATCATGACAACGTCGCCCACGACGTTGATCAGGTGCGGCGGGGCGAGGTCGTCGCGCAGCCACTTGAAGTGCCACGACACGTCCCAGGAGGAGCCCAGCGCCTTGAGCAGCAGGGCCACCAGCCACAGGCCGTAGAGCTGGCGTATGACCAGCGCCGTCTCGGACTCCGAGAGCCCGGCGCGCACGCGCGCGAGGAACGGCCGCGGGTCGGGCAGCGCGGTCCGCAGCCCGGTGCCGGGCGACCCGAACCAGTACTCGCTCATCCTTCAATCCCCGCTCGTCAGACGTCCGGTGGTCGCAACATGGTGGCGTGTGTTGGCCGTCGAGTCCAGCGGCCGATCGTCTTGTTTACCGGCGGGAGGGTGCCGGCCTCACCCCCGCGGCCGGGCTGACCGGGCCGGGATGAGAGAGTGACGTCCATGCAGCATGTGCGTCGCCTGGCCCCAATAGTCGGGGTAGTCCTGCTCGGTGGGGTGGTTCTCGCGGGTTGCCGCAGCCAGCCGGACGTGGCCGCCTACGTGGGCACGGACCGGATCACCGAGGCTCAGGTCGATGATCTCCTTGACCAGATCGCCGCCAAGCAGGCGCCGGCCACCCCCGCCGCGTCCCCCGGTGTCGAGGCGCCGCAGGCGCCGCGTGTCTCGCGGACCGAGGTCGTCACGACCCTCGTGCTGCAACGCGTGTGCGAGCAGCTCAAGGCCAAGGGCCTCACGCCGACCCCGATCACCCCGGCGCAGATCGAGCAGGCGGAGGGCGTGCCGGCCGACACCGCGTACGCCCAGGCCCGCGCCAGCGTCTGGAGCTGCGTGTTGGGCGCCCAGGGCGCGGAGGGGTTCAAGCCCACCGACGAGGAGCTGCTCGCGCTCTACAACAAGGCGGTCGCCGAGGGCGCCTTCGACCCCGCGCAGGCCCCGTTCGACGCGGTCAAGGGCGAACTGGCGAGCAACCAGCAGGTTCTCGCCGCGCTGGCCAAGAACCGGGTGCTCACCGAGGCCGCCGCTGCCGCCGACGTGACTGTCAACCCGCGCTACCGCCCGCTGGAATTCCCGGTATTCGGCCTGCAGAACGGCGCGACGCTGATCTCGGTGACGGTCGGCGAGGCCGCACTCAACGCGGTCACCCCCGCGCCGAGCGCCGCAGCCGCCACCCCCGACGGGGCCGAGGCCCCGCCGCAGTGATCCGGTGAACGCGCGGATCGTTCTGCTCGTCACCTCGCCGCGGGTGCCCGCCGGGCTGCTCACCGCGCCCGCGTGGGACCTGTTGCGGTCCGCGCCGGCCTTCGCCGCCGCGGACGATGATCAAAGCAATGCGGTACGCGCGCAGGGCGTCACGGTGACCGTGCTCGCCCCCGACGCGGCCGTCGACGCGCTGCTGGCCGCCGCCGCCGAGCACGGCGTCGCCGTGTGGCTGGCCGGCCCGGGCGGCGACGAGTCGCTCGGCCGCTCCCTGGGCCTGCGGCTCGCCCGCGAGCCGGGCCTGGCCGAGCTGGAGCTCATGTACGGCTCGTGGGATCCGCCCGGCGCGCGCCTGCTCGACGTCGTCGCGGTGATGGACCGGCTCGTGTCGCCGGGCGGCGACCCGTGGAAGCGCGAGCAGACCCACCGCACCCTCGCCAAGTACCTGCTCGAGGAGGCGTACGAGGCGTACGACTCGATCGTGGCCGACGACCTGGACGCGCTGCGCGAGGAGCTGGGCGACGTGCTGCTGCAGGTGGTGCTGCACGCGCGGATGGCGCAGGAGGCCGAGCACGCCTGGTCGATCGACGACCTGGCCGGCGACCTGGTGGCCAAGCTGATCCGGCGCAACCCGCACGTCTTCGCCGGACAGGCGGTGTCAACGGTCGACGAGATCACCGAGAACTGGGAACAGATCAAGCGCGCCGAGAAGGCCCGTGACTCGGCCATGGACGGCATCGTGCTGGGCCAGCCGGCCCTGGCCCTGGCCGCCAAGGCGCTGCAGCGGGCCGCCCGGGCGGGCCTGCCCGTGCCGCCCGCCGCCCCGGTCGCCGGCCCGCCCGCCGGCCCGGTCGCCGAGGACGAGCTGGCCGACCAGCTGTTCGCCCTTGTCGCGGCCGCGCACGCCGCCGGCCTGGACCCGGAGGGCGCGCTGCGGGAGCGGGTCCTGCGCTACATCGCCGATGCGCGGGCCGCCGAGTCGGCGTGAGACGCTGGGAGCGATGAACAGTCTCTCCCCGAGCGAGAAGCGCCAGCGCAATGATCACGGCCGGCGCGGTGACCCGCCCCCGGCCCCCGAACCTTTGCCGGCGCCCGTCCTCGACAGCCACACGCACCTCGATCTGGTGGGCGGCGATCCGGATCATTGGCTCGCCGAGGCGGCGGCCGTCAACGTCACCCGCGTCGTGCAGGTGGGCTGCGACGTGCCGAGTTCCCGGTACGGCGTCGACCTGGCCCACCGCAACCGCGCCGTGCTCGCCACGGTCGCGCTGCACCCGAACGAGGCGCCCCGGCTCGGCGACCGGCTCGACGAGGCGCTGCGCGAGATCGAGGCGATGGCCGCCGACCCGCGCGTGCGCGGGATCGGCGAGACCGGGCTGGACCACTTCCGCACCGGGGAGGATGGCCGCGAGGCGCAGGAGCGCAGCTTCCGCGCGCACATCGCCATCGCCAAGCGGTACAACAAGGTTCTGGTCATCCACGACCGTGACGCGCACGCGGACATCCTGCGGGTCGTCGACTCCGAGGGCGCGCCGGAGCACGTGGTCATGCACTGCTTCTCGGGCGACGCGTCCTTCGCGCTGGAGTGCGTGAAGCGCGGGTTCGCGCTGAGCTTCGCCGGCACGGTCACGTTCACCAGCGCGGCCGGCCTGCGCGAGGCCGCGCACGTCACCCCGCTGGACCAGGTCCTGGTGGAGACGGACTCGCCGTTCCTGACCCCGATGCCCTACCGGGGCCGCCCCAACAACTCCTACCTGGTGCCGCTCACGGTCCGGTCGCTGGCGACCGCGATGGGCGTCGACCTGACCGAGTTGTGCGATGCCATCTCCGCCAACGGGGAGCGTATCTTCGGCCCATGGTGAGGCCCCCCACCCCGCCCGGCCACTGGCTCCTGGGCAACCTCCCCGAGGTCCGCCGTGACATGCCCCAGGTGCTGCGCGACGTCACGGCCGTCCACGGTGGACTGACGAGGCTGCGCATGGGCCCGGCGTCGATGTACCTGCTGGCCGAGCCGGATTTGATCCACGAGGTGCTGGTGACCCGGGCGGCGGAGTTCCGCAAGTCCAGCCGCACCCGTCAGTCGATCGGCTGGCACCTCGGCGACGGGCTGGTGACGCTGGAGGGCGCCGCGCACCGCCGGCATCGCCGGGTCATGCAGCCGGCTCTGCACACGCAGCGCGTCGCCGCGCAGGCGGACACGATCGTGGCGTTGGCCCGCGAGCGGGTCGAGTCGTGGCCGGCCGGTTCCGAGCAGGATCTGCTGGCCGAGATGGCGGACCTGACGCTGCGCATCGTCTGCGCGGCGCTGTTCGACCTGCGCCCGGCGGAGGACGAGCGCCTCATCGCGGCCGTCCACGACTTCGCCGCGTCGCTCAACTGGGCCACGGGCCGCGCTTTCCCGCTGCCGCGGTGGTTGCCGTCCGCGGGCAACCGTCGGGCCCGCGCGATCATCAACACCTTGAACACCCAGGTGTACGCGCTCATCGCGCGCCGCCGCTCGGAGCCCGCGCGATCGGGCGCGGATCTGCTGTCGATGCTGCTGGCGGCCCGCGACGCGGACACGGGCGCGCCACTATCCGATGTGGAGATCCGCGACGAGCTGATGACGGTCTTCTTCGCGGGCCACGAGACGAGCGCGGCGGCCCTGACGTGGGCGTTGCACCTCCTGGACGCCCACCCGGACGTGATGAAGCAGTTGCGCGCCAACCTGGGTGACGGCACGCTGACGATGGCGGACCTGCCCCGTGTCCCCCTGCTGGGCCACGTGGTGAAGGAGGTGCTGCGGCTATATCCGCCCGCGTGGCTGTTCGACCGCAGCCCGCGCGCCGACCTTCGCCTGGGCGGCTACGATCTCCCGCGCGGCGCCACGCTGCTGGTCAGCCCGTGGGTGGTGCACCGCGACCCGCGCTGGTGGGACGCCCCCGACGAGTTCCGTCCGGCCCGCTTCGCCGACGAGCCCAGCCGGGGTCATTATTTCCCGTTCGGCGACGGCCCGCGCCTGTGCGTCGGCAACCGCTTCGCGGAGACGGAGATAGCCCTGGTCCTCGCCACGATCGTCCCCCGCGTGGACCTGCCCAGCCTCGACCCGTCGCCAACCTTGGTTCCACCGGCCGGCGAGGCAACGCTGCGCCCGAGGTCCCGCCTGCGGGTCCGTGTCACCCCCACGGGCCGCTGAGCCATTACGTCAAGTAGCGGCGTCTCCGACACTCTCCGTGAGTAACAGCGGCACCGCCGCCGCCGTAGGCATATCCCACCCCCCACGCTTTGCTCTGCTTACTCGGAGTAAGCACCCGCTCTCAGCTCTATAAATCTCGGTATGTAGCGGCACGATTACCTACTGATACATAACGGTGCGTTGCCGATGCGTATGAGTAAGCAGAGCAAAGGGAGAGTGAGGGCAGGATGCTTGAGGGGAGGTTTGTTACCGAGAGTGATCGAAGGGTGGGGCGGCGTCGGCGGGGGAATCCGGGCCGGCGATCGCGAACAGGGCCGGGTCGGCGCCAGCTCCTGGTTGTCG
The DNA here is from genome assembly GCF_039528415.1 of Luedemannella helvata. Lineage (NCBI taxonomy): Bacteria > Bacillati > Actinomycetota > Actinomycetes > Micromonosporales > Micromonosporaceae > Luedemannella > Luedemannella helvata. The sequence goes on along the minus strand of NZ_BAAALS010000001.1, from coordinate 184,578 downwards.
TCGACCGTCGCCCGTGACGCCCGGGCACCGCCACCGCGGGGATCGGCAGCCCGTACCGTGGGGTGGTGACCGCCCTGCTCGGCCCGGCGGAGATCCGGGCGCTCGCCAGCCGTCTAGGGGTGAGCCCCACGAAGACGCTGGGGCAGAACTTCGTCCATGATCCGAACACGGTGCGTCGCATCGTGCGTGCCGCCGAGGTCGGCCCCGACGATGTCGTCGTGGAGGTCGGGCCGGGGCTTGGCTCGCTCACCCTCGCGCTGCTGCCCGAGGTCGCCCACCTGCACGCCGTCGAGATCGACCCCGTGCTCGCGGCTCAACTACCGAAAACCATCGAGGAGTACGCGCCGGCGCGCGCGAGTGCGCTGAGCACCCACCATCGCGACGCGTTGCGGGTCACGGCGGCGGAGCTGGCCGACCCGGCGCCCACGGCGCTGGTGGCGAACCTGCCTTACAACGTGGCCGTCCCCGTGGTGCTGCACCTGCTCGCCGAGCTGCCGACGTTGCGGCACGGCCTCGTGATGGTGCAGCAGGAGGTCGCCGACCGGCTCACCGCCGGGCCCGGCAGCAAGGTGTACGGCATTCCCAGCGTGAAGCTGGCCTGGTACGCGGCCGCCCGGCACGCCGGCAAGGTGCCCGCGAGCGTGTTCTGGCCGGTACCCAACGTCGAGTCCGGCCTGGTCCGGTTCACGCGGCGCGAACCGCCGGCCGACATCGACCGCGACGCGGTGTTCGCCGTCGTGGACGCCGCGTTCGCGCAGCGACGCAAGATGCTGCGCTCCGCGCTGGCGTCGTGGGCCGGCGACGCGGCCACCGCGGCCGAGATCCTCACGGCGGCCGGCGTCGATCCCACGAGTCGGGGCGAGCAGCTCACGGTGGGTCAGTTCGCGGCCGTGGCTGCCGCCGGGGCGGACCGCCGGGCCGCCGGTATGGTGAAGTCATGACCGTGGCCGGGGAGATCAACTCGTGACCGAACCGCTCTGGGGTGAGGATGATCGGCCTCGCCTGGGGGCGTTCGGGCCGGTCAAGGTCCGGGTCCCCGCGAAGATCAACCTGCATCTCGGCGTGGGGCCCGTGCGTGCCGACGGCTACCACGAGTTGGCCACCGTCTATCACGCGATCTCCATCCATGACGAGCTGAGCGCGCGTGCCGCCGACAGTCTCGTGCTCACCATGGACGGCGAGGGTGCCGGCGAGCTGGCCCTCGACGACACCAACCTGGTGATCCGCGCCGCGAAGGCGCTCGCCGAGGCGACGGCCCGTCCGGCGCACGCCCGCCTGCACCTGCGCAAGCAGATCCCGCTCGCGGGCGGCCTGGCCGGCGGCTCCGCCGACGCGGCCGCCGCGCTCGTGGCCTGCGACGCGCTGTGGGGCACCGGCCTGGGCCGCGAGGAACTCGCGCACATCGCGGCGAGCCTGGGCTCGGACGTGCCGTTCCTCGTGCTCGGCGGCACCGCGCTGGGCAGCGGCCGGGGCGAGACCGTCACGCCGATCCTCGCCTCCGGACACCAGTGGCACTGGGTGGTCGCCGTCGCCGATGGCGGCCTGTCGACCCCGGCGGTCTACCAGCGCCTCGACGAGATGCGCGAGGCCGGGGAAGCGCCCGACCCCATCGGGGCGCCCGACGAGATTCTGGTGGCGTTGCGCCAGCGCGACCCAGCCGTACTCGCCAAAGCTCTGCAGAACGACATGGCGCCGGCCGCCCTGTCGCTGCGTCCCGCGCTGCGCGACGTCCTCGCGGCCGGGGACGCGGCGGGCGCCCTGGCGGGCCTCGTCTCCGGCTCCGGCCCCACCTGCGTGTTCCTGGCGCGCGACGCGTCCCACGCCGGCACGGTGGCCGCCGCGCTGAACGCCAGCGGCACCTGCCGCGACGCCCGGGTGGCCCACGGGCCCGTCGCCGGCGCCCGGCCGGTCTGAGGCGTCCGACCCATGGCCAACATCGTCAGCTTCGACCGCGTGTCCAAGGGGTACGCGGCCCTGCCGCTGCTCACGGACGTCTCCCTGGGACTCGATGAGGCCGACCGGATCGGCGTCGTGGGCCTCAACGGCGCCGGCAAGTCCACGCTCCTGCGCCTGCTCACCAAGGCGGAGGACCCGGACGAGGGTCGGGTCACCCACCGGCGCGACCTGCGGGTCGCGGCCCTGCCGCAGTCGCTGGACCTGGCGCCGACCGCGACCGTGCGCGACGTGGTGCTGGGTACCGCCTGGCTGCCGTCCGGGTTCGCCGCCGAGCACGAGTGGGCCGGCGACGCGGGCGTGCGTACGGTCCTGTCGGGGCTCGGCATGGCGCACATCGGCCTGGACGCGCCCGTGGGCCCGATGTCCGGCGGCGAGCGGCGCCGCATCGGGCTCGCCGCGCTGCTGGTGCGCGCGGGCGACCTGCTCGTGCTCGACGAGCCCACCAACCACCTCGACGTGGCCGGCATCGACTGGCTCGCCGACCACCTGCGCACCCGGCGCGGGGCCCTGATCGTGGTCACCCACGACCGGTGGTTCCTCGACGCGGTGTGCGAACGCATGTGGGAGGTCGCCGACGGTACGGTCCGCGCGTTCGAGGGCGGGTTCGCCGCCTGGACGCTGGCGCGCGCCGAACGGGTACGGCTGGAGGCGGCCGCCGAGGCGCGCCGGCAGAACCTGCTCCGCAAGGAGATCGCCTGGCTGCGCCGGGGCCCGCCGGCGCGCACCTCGAAGCCCCGCTTCCGCATCGAGGCCGCCAACGCGCTCATCGACGACGTACCGGAGCCGCGCGATGCCGTGTCGCTGCGGCGCCTCGCCACGGCCCGGCTGGGCCGCGACGTGTACGAGCTGCGCGACGTGTCCGTCTCGATCGGCTCGCGGGCCCTGCTCGACAAGGTCGACTGGATCGTGGGGCCGGGCGACCGGATCGGGCTGGTGGGCGCCAACGGCGCCGGCAAGTCCACGCTGCTGTCGCTGTTGGCGGGCACCCGCGAGCCCGACTCGGGCGAGGTGCGGCGCGGCTCCACGGTGCGGCCGGCGTTCCTGTCGCAGGAGTTGCGGGAACTGCCGGGGCACCTGCGCGTACTCCAGGCTGTTGAAGAGGTCGCGACGCGGGTCAGGCTGGGCGACAAGGAGCTGAGCCCGTCGCAGCTGGCCGAGGTGTTCGGCTTCACCGAGAAGCGGCTGTGGACGCCCGTGTCGGACCTGTCGGGCGGCGAGCGGCGGCGGCTGCAGATGCTGCGCCTGCTCGCGACCGAGCCGAACGTGCTGCTGCTCGACGAGCCGACCAACGACCTCGACACGGACACCCTGGCGTCGCTGGAGGACCTGCTCGACTCCTGGCCCGGCACGATGATCGTCGCCAGCCACGACCGGTACCTCGTCGAGCGCGTCTGCGACACCGTCTACGGCATGTTCGGCGACGGCCGCCTCGTGCACCTGCCGGGCGGCATCGACGAGTACCTGGCCCGCACGGGCGCCCCGGTGGTCGGGTCCCCGGCGCCCGCTCCGTCCCCGGCGTCCCCCGCGCCGTCCGGGTCGCTGTCCGCGGCCGACCTGCGGGCCGCGAAGAAGGAACTCGTACGCCTGGAGCGCGCCGTCGCCAAGCTCGAACAGCGCGAAACCCAGCTGCACGAGCAACTGGCCACGCACGCCACCGACTACGAGAAGGTGGCCGCGCTGGACGCGGAGCTGCGCGCCGTACGGCACGAGCGCGACGAGACCGAGGAGCGGTGGCTGACCCTCGCGGAGAGCGTCGAAGGGGCGTAGGCGAGAATCTTGCCTGACCCCGCCCGGACCTCTCACCCCGAAGGACGTTGTCATGCTGTCGCACCTGCCGACCAACCACCACCTGCGGCCGCTCTACCGCCTGCTCGCGCTCGCCAGCGGCGTGTACGTGCTCGTCTTCGGGATCATCGGCGTCGTGCAGACCTCCGGGGCGGAGACCTTCGACCGCTCCGGTGACGCGACGGCGCTGGGCCTGCCCACCAACCCCGCCTTCGCGTACGCGTCGGTCGCCGTGGGCGCCCTCATCGTGCTTTCCGCGCTGATCGGCCGCAACCTCGACTTCTACGTGTACTCCGTGGTCGGCCTGGTCTTCCAGATCGTCGGCATGCTCGCGCTCGCGTTCCTGGGTACGGACGTGAACTACTTCAACTTCTCCGTGGCGACCTGCGTGGTTTCGCTGGTGATCGGCCTGGCCCTGTTCACCGCCGGCCTCTACAGCCGCGTGGGTGCCCGCGCCGACGCCCACTAACTCCGGACGCCTGGGCATAAGCCGCAAAAAGGGCGTTTGGGGCGCCGGGCTGGTGGAAAAGTGGTGCCCATGTCGGTACTACATCTTCCGGTGAACCACCCGCTGCGGCCGCTGTACCGGGTGCTGGCGGGGCTGGCCGGCCTCTACGTGCTGATCTTCGGGATCGTCGGGTTCACGAAGACGTCCGGCATGGCGTTCTTCGCGCAGGACGACCTGCCTCACGCGATGGGGCTCAAGACCAACAGGGCCTTCGCGCTGCTGTCGATCATCGTGGGCGTGGTGATCGTGGTGGGCGCGCTCATCGGCCGCAACGTGGACCATCTGATCAACCTGGCGGGCGGCGTCGTGTTCCTGCTCGCCGGGATGATCATGTTGACGCTGCTGCGCACGAACGTGAACTTCCTCGGGTTCGACGTCTCCACGTGCATCGTGTCCTTCATCATCGGCGGCGTGATGGCCACCGCCGGCCTCTACGGCAAGGTCGGTACGCCGGAGCAGGCGGCCATGGAGGAGGGCTTCCGGCACGGAACGCCCGACCCCACGGACCACAAGTGGAAGTTCCACGGCCCGCCCAAGGATCCCGAACGCTCCACGAGCCGCTTCGCCTGACGCTGCCGGTTGTGGAGACTAGCGGGGGCGGACCGTGAGGAGGCTGGGCTTGGCCTCCAGGTGGGACAGGCCGTTCCAGGCGAGGTTCACCAGGTGCGCCGCGACCGTCTCCTTGCGCGGCTTGCGGACCTCCAGCCACCAGCGGCCGGTGAGCGCCACCATGCCGACGAGCGCCTGGGAGTACAGCTCGGCGAGCTTCGGGTCGTATCCGCGGGATTTGAACTCCGAGCCGAGGATGTGCTCGACCTGGTGGGCGACGTCGTTGAGGACGGAGACGAAGTTGCCCGACGACGAGCCGACCGGGGACTCCCGGACCAGGACGCGGAACCCGTTCGTCTCCTGCTCGATGTAGTCCAGCAGGGCGAGCGCGGCCTGCTCGAGGAGTTCGCGGGGGTGGCCGGCGGTGAGCGCGGCCGTGATGCGGTCCAGAAGGGCGCGGACCTCGCGGTCGACGACGACCGCGTAGAGGCCCTCCTTGCCGCCGAAGTGCTCGTAGACGACGGGCTTGGAGACCTTCGCCCGGGCGGCGACCTCCTCGACGGAGGTGGCGTCGAGGCCCTTCTCGGCGAAGAGCTGGCGGCCGATCGCGATCAGCTGTTCGCGGCGCTGGGCCGACGACATGCGGACCTTGCCGCTGGGTGGGGCCGGGCGGGCGGGGGCCGTGCCACGCGGCGGGACGGTGGTGCGTCCCGCCGCGCGCGTGCTTGCCGTGCCGGCGTCGGCTGCCGGCTCGCCCTGTCGCTCCGGCCGACTTACCGCGCGTTCACTGTCCGTCACGCGGCTATCCTGCCAGGAAGCGTGCCGTGGCTGCTCAGTCGCTAGGAGGACTTGCCGCCGAAGGTTGCCGAGCCGGGCTCGATGAGCTTGGCGGACAGCCGGTCGACCTTGGGCCAGCGGACGTTGGTCGCCCAGCCGAGCTTCTCGAAGATCCAGATAAGGCGGGCGTTCATGTCGATCTGACCGCGCAGCACGCCGTGGCGGGCGCAGGTCGGGTCGGCGTGGTGCAGGTTGTGCCAGGCCTCGCCGAAGGACAGGATCGCCAGCGGCCAGAAGTTGGTGGCCTTGTCGCGGCTGTCGAACGGCCGGTCGCCGTACACGTGACAGACCGAGTTGATCGACCATGTGACGTGGTGCAGCAGCGCGATACGCACCAGGCTGGCCCAGAAGAACGCGGACAGGGCGCCGGCCCAGGACCACGTCACGAGGCCGCCGATGACGGCGGGCAGCGCGACCGAGGCGATCACGATGGGCACGAACAGCTTGTCGACCATCCGGATGTCCTTGTCGGCCACGAGGTCGGGCGCGAACCGCGCCTGGTTCGACATCTCGCGGTGGAACAGCCAGCCGACGTGCGAGTAGAACAGGCCCTTGGTGAGCCCCCAGAACGATTCCCCGTAGCGCCACGGCGAGTGCGGGTCGCCCTCCATGTCGCTGAACTGGTGGTGGCGCCGGTGGTCCGCGACCCACTGGGTGGGCGCGCCCTCCAGCGCGACCGAGCCGGCGACCGCCATCGCGATCTTCAGTGGGCGGTTCGCCTTGTACGACCCGTGGGTGAGCAGACGGTGGAAGCCCGCGCCGATCCCGTGGCCGCCGATGAAATACATCACCGCGAACAGGACGACGTCGATCCAGTTCAATCCCCAGCCCCACATCACGGGCACGGCCGCGACCAGGGCGACGAACGGGATCAGGACGAAGGCCCACAGCGCGATCAGGATGCCCACGGGCTGCTTGCCCGTGGTCAGCGGCTTGGGAGTCGGACCGGCCGGCGCGTCCGGCGCGGGTGGGTCGATGACGGCGGCGGTCATGGCACCTCACTGGGAAACTAAGTTACTTACGCCTACGTCACCGTAACTTAGGCATGCCTCTTTTGACAGGGGGTGCCAGCTCAGAGGCGTGCAAGCGAATTCTCTTGACCCCCCGAAAGGGGTCACCTGGCCCAGCCGGCGAAGGCCGGTCGACTCTTCCGGAAGGGGTTGAGTAAGCCCTCATCCGGTGCCCCCACCGGGAAAGGGAGTAGGGCCGGCGGCGGGTAAGGCGTTAGGCTGGGGCCCACGATCGGCCGTGGTGTAATTGGCAACACGTCGCCCTTTGGAGGCGATTTTCTAGGTTCGAGTCCTAGCGGCCGAGCTTCTCCCCGATCTTTCCCGCTGGCTGTCCGGTCTCCGGCGGTCGGGTCGGTGCCCCCCGCCGGCGTGGTTAGCATGTGCCGAGGTGCGCCGGCAGGCGCTGGTCAGAGGGAGCGGGCGGCTGTGAACAGCACACGTACGGTGATCGTTCTTGCCGCGGGCGAGGGCAAGCGCATGAAGTCGTCGCTGCCCAAGGTGCTGCACCCGGTGCTCGGCCGTACCCTGCTGGGCCACGTGCTCGCCGCTGCCGAACCAGCCGGGGCGGGCACCACGGCCGTCGTCGTCGGGCACGGCGCCGACCAGGTGCGGGCCCACCTCGCCGAGGTCGCTCCGGACGCCACGACCGTGCTGCAAGCGCAGCAGCGCGGCACCGGGCACGCCGCGCGGGTCGCCATGGAGGCGACCGGCACCGCGACGGGCACCGTTCTCGTCATCAACGGCGACGTTCCGCTGCTGCGTGCCCGTACGCTCGTGAACCTGATCGAGACCCACGAGGCCGGCGGCGCGGCAGCCACGGTGCTGACCGCGGAGGTCGCGGACCCGACCGGGCTGGGCCGCATCGTGCGCGACGCCGCCGGCGGGGTCGAGGCGATCGTCGAGGAGCGCGACGCGACCGCGGCCCAGCGGGCGATCGTCGAGATCAACGCCGGGGTGTACGTGTTCGACGCGGCGCTGCTCGGGGTGGCCCTGACGAAGCTGAACACCCAGAACGCGCAGGGCGAGGAGTACCTGACGGACGTGATCCGCCTCCTCGTCGACGCCGGTCACCCGGTGGGCGCGCACCGCGCGGCCGACGCGACCGAGGCGCTGGGCGCCAACGACCGCGCCGAGCTGGCTACCCTGCGCGCGCTGCTGCGCGACCGGATCAACGGCGACCTCATGCGTTCCGGCGTGACCATGATCGACCCGACCACCACGTGGGTGGACGTGACCGTGAGCGTGGGCCGGGACGCGGTGATCGAGCCGAACACCCAGCTGCGCGGCGCCACGGTCGTCGGCGAGGGCGCGCTCGTCGGGCCGGACACGACGCTGCTCGACACGACCGTGGGCGACGGCGCGTCCGTCGTGCGGTCGCACGCGCTGGGCGCCGAGGTGGGGCCCGGCGCGTCCGTGGGGCCGTTCGCCTACCTGCGGCCGGGCACCCGGCTGGCCCGCAAGGCGAAGGTCGGCACGTTCGTCGAGACCAAGAACGCGTCGCTGGGCGAGGGCGCCAAGATCCCCCACCTGACGTACGCGGGTGACGCGACCGTCGGCGCCGGCGCGAACGTCGGCGCGGGCGTGATCTTCGCCAACTACGACGGGGTGCGCAAGCACCAGACGGTCATCGGGGAGAGCGCCTTCATCGGCTGCGACTCCACCCTGGTCGCCCCCGTCGAGGTGGGCGCCGGGGCGTACGTGGGCGCGGGCACCACGGTCGTGAAGCCCGTACCGCCGGGAGCGCTGGGCGTCGCGCGGACCCCGCAGCGCACCGTCGACGGCTGGGTGGAGCGCAAGCGACCGGGCACCCGCTCGGCCGCCGCGGCCGCTGCCGCCGCTGGTGAGAGTGTCGCGGGGCACGCCGGGGCGGGCGGCGAGCGGTCCCCGGAGGGTCCGGGAGATACTGCAACCGAGTAGATCCTTGGGGCGGCCCCGGCGGGGGTCACCACCACTGATGGGGGAGCGGGCAACCGGATGGGCAACATCGTCGCGGAGAACCGGAAGACCCTGATGCTCTTCTCCGGAAGGGCGTACCCCGAGCTTGCCGAGGAGATCGGCTCGGTGCTGGGTGTCGCGATCACGCCGGCGGCGGCGTACGAGTTCGCGTCGGGAGAGATCTTCGTCCGGTACAAGGACTCCGTACGCGGGTCGGACGCGTTCGTCATCCAGTCCATGGCCGCGCCGGTCAACACCTGGATTATGGAAACCCTGATCATGGTGGACGCGCTCAAGCGCGGCTCGGCGAAGCGCATCACCGTCGTCCTGCCGTTCTACCCGTACGCCCGGCAGGACAAGAAGCACCGCGGCCGGGAGCCCATCTCCGCGCGGCTGGTCGCGGACCTGCTCAAGACGGCCGGCGCGAACCGCATCCTCACGGTCGACCTGCACACCGCCCAGATCCAGGGCTTCTTCGACGGCCCGGTCGACCACCTGTTCGCGATGGACACGCTCGCGGAGTACATCGAGGGCAAGTACGCCGGACGCCAGATGACCGTCGTGGCCCCCGACTCCGGCCGGGTACGCGTCGCGGAGCGGTGGGCCGACCGCCTCGGCGGCACCCCGCTCGCCTTCATCCACAAGACCCGCGACCCGCTCAAGCCCAACCAGGTCGTCGCCAACCGAGTCGTCGGCGACGTCGAGGACCGGGTCTGCCTCATCGTCGACGACATGATCGACACGGGTGGCACCATCTGCAGCGCGGCCGAGGTCCTCATCGAGGCCGGCGCCGCCGACGTGATCGTCGCCTCCACCCACCCGGTCCTTTCCGACCCGGCCACCGAGCGCCTGTCCGCCAGCAAGATCAGTGAGCTGGTGGTGACGAACACGTTGCCCCTCACGGACGACAAGCGCCTCGACAAGATCACGGTACTGAGCATTGCGCCCCTGGTGGCCCGCGCCATCCGCGAGGTCTTCGACGACGGCTCGGTAACGACCCTCTTCGGCGGCCTGAGCTAGCCAGCACGCCCTCCCGCCCCGCACGCGCGGGCACGGGCGCGGGCGCGGGCTTTTCGGGCTTTTCGGGCTGGCACGCGCCAAAGTCATGCTTTTGGCGGGAGGGGTCCTCTCGGGCGTCGACCATAGTCACGCTTTTGGCGAGCGGTGGTCGGCGGCGCCTCGCCAAAGTCGTGTCTTTGGTCGGGTGGGCGGGGTCGGGGCTCGCCATAGTCGTGCTTTTGGCGAGCGGTGGGGGGCGGCGCCTCGCCAAAGTCGTGCTTTTGGCGAGCGGTGGGCGGCGGCGCCTCGCCATAGTCGCGACATTGGCGAGCGGTGGGCGGCGGCGCCTCGCCATAGTCGCGACTTTGGCGAGAGGGGGTGGGGCGGCGTCCCGCCAAGGCGTGACTTTGGCGGGAAGACCGCCCGCCCGCCTCCCGCCATAGGCGCGCGAGCGGCGCGTTCAGCGGTCGGCGGGCGGGCGACGTCGGCGTTATGGGCGGGTACGGCGGCGGGCGTGCAGGGCCTGGGTCACCTCGCGGATGATGCCGTCCAGGTCCGTCCGGAGGCGGGTCGAGGTGACGTGGAGCACGAGCCAGCCGGCGGCCTGGAGGCGGTTGAGCCGCTGGCGGTCGCGGTGGAGTTGCGCGGCGTCGCCGTGCCAGACGCCGTCGTACTCGATGGCGATGCGTGCCTCTTCGTAGGCGAGGTCGGTGCGGGCGACAAAGCCCGCCGAGTCGTGGATCTCGTGCTGGACCTGCGGTGCCGGCAGCCCGGCGAGGCGCAGCGCGACGCGCAGCCGGCTCTCCTGGGGGGACGCGGCCCGTCCGTCGGCCAGGGCGATGACCCGTCGGAAGCGGCGGATGCCGCGTACGCCGGCCCGATGATCCGCGTACCGGGTCAGGTCGGTGACGGTCACCTGCCTCGCGTGGAGCAGGCGGTCGACCAGCACGACGGCCTCCTCCAGCGTTAGCCATTGCGCCAGGTCCCAGCACGTCCGGAGGGCGGTGGTCACGGGTACGCCGCCGATGGTGCGTACCTCGTCGGGGCCGACGGTGCCGGTATGGGGGATCACGTCGGCTATTCGGGGGCGCGCCGGTCGTGGCGTGATGGTCTCCACGGGATCGTCCGGGCCGCAGAGGCCGGGTCCGAGGAGGGTGGCCGCGGAGCGGCCGGCGATGGCGCCACCCGTGGGCAGCAGGAACGTGGCGACCGCGCGGCAGCGCAGCTCGTGGTTGATGGGAGTGCGGGCGTCGGCGTAAATGCCGCGGATGACGCGACACCACGCGCGGCTGCGCAGCGTTGTTCGGGTGACGCGGCCGTCGGCGACGGCGGCGGCGCCGTGGATGACGTGAGCGGAGAGTGGCATGGGGCACATGGTTGGCAGCCGACCGGCCGTGGCGTGGCCCGCTATCAAGATCTGTGGATAACTGCGCGGAGTGGGGACGGCGTCAAGGGCGTTATCGGGATCCGGTAAGCTGACAGGGTTGCCACGGCGAGGGCGCCCATCGGTGGAGTAAAGCCGAGTTCGGGCACCGTGATCGACGCGGTGCTCCGGGCCTGTGCCCCATGCGCCTCCGCCCGCCGCACCGCACGCCATCTGCCGGCATCACGTCGCGCAGGCACTCAGAACGACACCGCATCGATCAGGGAGTAGTCCGTGTCCGAGGTAAAGATCAGCGCCGAGCCCCGCACCGAGTTCGGCAAGGGTGGTGCCCGTCGTACCCGCCGTGCCGGCCTGGTGCCCGCCGTGCTGTACGGCCACGGCTCGGCCCCCAGGCACATCGCGCTGCCCGCCCGCGAGTTCGCGGCCGCCATCCGCCACGGCGGCATGAACCAGGTGTTCAGCGTCGACCTGACCGACGGCGGTCCGGTGCTGGCGCTGCCTAAGGCGATTCAGCGCGACCCGATCAGGGACACGTTCGAGCACGTGGACCTCATCATCGTCCAGCGCGGCGAGAAGGTCACCGTCGACGTCCCGGTGCAGCTGATCGGCGAGGCCGCCCGGGGCACCCTGGTCGTGACCGAGCACGACACCCTCTCGATCAACGCCGAGGCGCTGCACCTGCCGGAGCACCTCGAGGTCTCCATCGAGGGCTTGGAGGCCGGCTCGCACGTGACCGCCGGTGACGTGACGCTGCCGTCCGGCGTGTCCCTCGCGGGCGACGCTGAGACGATCCTCGCGGTGATCAGTGTCGCGCCGACCGCCGAGCAGCTTGAGGGTGAGGGTGCCGGCGAGGCCGCGCCGGAGGCCGCCGAGGCCGCCGAGGCCGAGGCCACCGAGACCGCCGAGGCCACGGCCGAGGCCTGAGTCGGCGACAGCCACCCAACGTAAGGCGTCCCCGGTGCCCCGCACGGAGCATCGGGGACGCATCGTCTCCAGCGAGGAATGACGAAGATGAGCGACGGCGCGCAGTGGCTCGTGGTGGGCCTCGGCAACCCGGGCCGCGAGTACCAGCACAACCGCCACAACGTCGGCTTCATGGTCGCGGACCTGCTGGCGTCGCGGATCGGCGCCCGGTTCAGCCGGCACCGCCGCGCGGTCGCCGACGCGGCCGAGGGGCGGCTGGGTGTGGGTGTGGACGCGCCCCGGCTGGTGCTCGCCAAGCCGCTGACGTACATGAACCTGTCGGGCGGCCCGGTGGCGTCGTTGGCGCAGTTCTACAAGGTGCCGCCCGCACAGATCATCGCCATCCACGATGAGCTCGACATCGCCTTCGGCCAGGTGCGCTGCAAGCTCGGCGGCGGCGAGGGCGGCCACAACGGGTTGCGGTCCATGAGCAAGTCGCTGTCCACTAAGGACTACCTAAGGGTACGGTTCGGCATCTCGCGCCCGCCCGGCCGCCAGGACCCGGCCGACTATGTTCTGTCGGACTTTTCGGCGGCAGAGCGCAAGGAGCTGGACTTTCTCGTCGACCGCGCCGCCGACGTGACCGAGTCGTTGATCACGCGCGGGCTGGAGTGGACCCAGAACGCATACCACGCGAGCGAGCGGTAACCCGCGTCATCGTCGTCCGTTACACCCTTCGTCATATCTTGTCGGCTTTGTCTGGCTGACATCGTGATCGCAAGGGGGCGTGGTGGCGGAGAGCCGGCGCAGCCCGATACCTTCAGTCGGCCCGCGTACGCCCGCTCCCCGCGCGTACTCACGAGGGAAGAGTGACGGATGCGCGGAGATCGACCACCCCGCGACGGAGCCGCGGGGACGGGGTCGGGCCAAGCGGTGGGAGACCCGCTACGCACGGCAGTTGTTGATCGCTGACGCGGTGATGGGCCTCGGCGCGGGGCTGATCGCTTTCTACGCGCGGTTCGGCACCGAGGTCACTGAATACAACCGCGTCTATCTCTGGCTGTCTGCGATGCTGCCGCTCGCCTGCATCATCGCCCTCGCCGCCAACCGGGCCTACGAGCGGCGCTTCCTGTTCGTGGGCACGGAGGAGTACCAGCGGGTGCTGCGCGCGGGCCTCGCGCTGACCGCGGCCGTCGCCCTGACCTCGTACGCACTGGACGTGCGGCTGTCGCGCGGTTACCTCATCGTGGCGCTGCCGTCGGCCACGGTCGCGAGCATCGCGGCCCGTTTCGCCGTGCGCCGCCTGCTGCACCGGGCCCGGGCGAACGGGGAGTACCTGCGCCGCGTCGTCGCCGTCGGGCATCCGCAGGCGGTCGCGGACCTGACCCGCCAGTTGCGTCGGGAGCGGTACCACGGCCTGGACGTGGTCGGCGGGTGCCTGCCACCGGGCGTACGCGGCGGCCTGGAGTCCGTGGACCTGCCCGTGGTCGGCACGTTCGACGACATCCAGGACGCCGTCGAGGCGACCGCCGCGGACACGGTCATCGTGCTGTCCTGCCCGGAGCTGGACGGGCGGGCGCTGCGCCGGCTGGCGTGGCAGTTGGAGGACGACGACGCCGACCTGATCCTCGCCAGCGCGCTCATCGACGTGGCGGGGGCGCGCACCACGATCCGCCCGGTGGACGGCCTGCCGTTGCTGCATGTCGACCACCCGCGCCTGGCGGGCGCCGGCCGGGTCGTGAAAGCCGTCTTCGACCTGGTCGGGGCCGCCGTGTTGATCTGCTTCTTCGCCCCGCTGCTGGTGCTCGTCGCGGTCGCCGTGAAGGTCGGTTCGCCCGGGCCGGTGATCTTCCGGCAGGTGCGCGTCGGCAAGAAGGGCCGCGAGTTCGCGATGTTCAAGTTCCGCACCATGTCGCCCGACGCGGACGCGTGCCTGGCGCAGCTGCGCGCGTGCAACGACTCCGACGGGGTGCTGTTCAAGATGCGGGACGATCCACGGGTGACTAGGGTGGGACGCTGGCTGCGCCGGTACTCCGTGGACGAACTGCCGCAGTTGTTCAACGTACTGCTCGGCCAGATGTCGTTGGTCGGGCCGCGGCCGCCGCTGCCGAGCGAGGTCGCCGCCTACCCCGACGACCTGCGGCGGCGACTCGCCGTCAAACCGGGTATGACTGGACTGTGGCAGGTGAGCGGCCGCTCCGACCTGCCGTGGGAGGAGGCGGTCCGCCTTGACCTGCGTTACGTGGAGAACTGGACGCTGACGATGGACCTGGCCATTCTGCTGCGCACCGTGAGTGCCGTGCTGCGCTCCTCGGGGGCCTACTGATGAACACGAAGGTGTCACCGCCGGCCACGGACGCCGGCTTCGCCCGTTGGCTGGCCGACCAGGTGGCCGCCGATCTGATGCGGCTGCGCGCCGAGGCCGACTTCGCGGATCCGGCGGTGCTGCGCAAGACCGCGGACGCCCGGGCGCACGACCTGATCGTGACGTTGCTCACCCGCTGGCGGCCCGGCGACGCGGTCCTGTCCGAGGAGGGCGTACGTGACGACGCGCGGCGGCTGCGGGCGTCCCGGGTCTGGATCGTCGACCCGCTGGACGGCACCCGGGAGTTTGGCGAGCCCGGCCGTACGGACTGGGCGGTGCACATCGCGCTGTGGCAGGCCGGCGCGCTCGTCGCCGGCGCGGTGGCGATGCCGGCCCGCGGCCTGACCCTGAGCACGGAACAGCCGCCCAGCTATCCCGAAATATGGGACGGGAATCCGGGTCGTCCGCTGCGGGTCGCGACGAGCCGCACCCGGCCGCCGGCACTGCTCGACCGGTTCGCCCAGGCGTGGGAAGGGACCGTGGAGCCTGTGCCGATGGGATCGGCCGGCGTGAAAGTCTGCGCGGTGATCTCTGGTGCCGTGGACGCGTACATCCACGCGGGAGGCCAGTACGAATGGGACTCCGCGGCGCCGGTGGCTGTGGCGACGGCCACGGGCCTGTACGCTTCCAGGGTTGATGGATCTGCGCTGGAATATAACCAGCCGGATCCATCCCTGCCAGACCTGCTGGTGTGCCGGAAGGATCTTGCGCCCCGGATCCTCGCGGCGCTCGACGCCGCGAGGGCGCATCGGTCGACGTAGATATCGAAGGAATTGAAACATGGGTGCCGCCTCGTACAAGGTCTCCCACCTGGATGCTCTCGAAGCGGAGAGCATCTTTGTCATGCGTGAGGTGGCCGCCGAGTTCGAGCGCCCTGTGCTGCTCTTTTCCGGTGGCAAGGACTCCATCGTCATGCTGCGGCTGGCCGAGAAGGCGTTCTGGCCCGCCCCCATCCCGTTCCCGGTGATGCACGTGGACACCGGCCACAACTTCGCCGAGGTTCTCGAATACCGGGACCGGCGGGTGGCCGAGCTGGGCCTGCAACTGATCGTGGCGAGCGTCCCGGACGCCATCAGGCGCGGCCTCGTGCGCGAGCCGGCCGACGGCACCCGCAACCGCATCCAGACCCCCGTCCTGCTGGAGGCCGTCGAGCAGCACCGCTTCGACGCGCTGTTCGGCGGCGCCCGCCGCGACGAGGAGAAGGCCCGCGCCAAGGAGCGGGTGTTCAGCTTCCGCGACGAGTTCGGCCAGTGGGATCCGCGCAACCAGCGCCCGGAGCTGTGGTCGCTCTACAACGCCCGCATCGACTCCGGCGAGTCCATCCGCGTCTTCCCGCTGTCCAACTGGACCGAGCTGGACATCTGGCACTACATCGCCCGCGAGCACATCGGCCTGCCCGCCATCTACTTCGCCCACGAGCGCGAGGTCATCGACCGCGACGGCATGCTCTACGGGGTGCACGAGCACCTTCCGCTGCGCAACGGGGAAGAGCCGTTCGTCGAGACCGTGCGCTACCGCACGGTCGGCGACGCGAGTTGTACGGCCGCCGTGAAGTCCGACGCCGACACCATCGAGAAGGTGATCGCCGAGGTGGCCGCGACGCGGATCACCGAGCGCGGCGCCACCCGGGGCGACGACCGGGTGAGCGAGGCCGCCATGGAGGACCGCAAGCGGGAGGGCTACTTCTGATGGTCGACGACGTCCGGCTCATGGAGCGCACCGAGCGGGGCCGCGCCGCCGATCTGCTCCGCTTCGCCACCGCGGGCAGCGTGGACGACGGCAAGTCCACGCTGATCGGCCGCCTGCTCTACGACAGCAAGGCCATCTTCGAGGACCAGCTGGCCGCCGTGGAGACGGTCTCGGCCGCGCGCGGCGACGAGTACACGAACCTGGCCCTGCTGACCGACGGCCTGCGCGCCGAGCGCGAGCAGGGCATCACGATCGACGTGGCGTACCGGTACTTCGCCACGCCCCGGCGCAAGTTCATCATCGCCGACACTCCGGGCCACATCCAGTACACGCGCAACATGGTCACCGGCGCCTCGACCGCCGACCTGGCGCTCGTGCTGGTCGACGCCCGCAAGGGCATCGTCGAGCAGTCGCGCCGGCACGCGTTCCTGTGCTCGCTGCTGCGGGTGCCGCACCTGGTGCTGTGCGTCAACAAGATGGACCTGGTCGACTGGTCCGAGGACGTCTTCGAGGCCATCGCCGAGGAGTTCACGGACTTCGCCGCGAAGCTCGACGTGCCCGACCTGACGATCATCCCGATCTCGGCGCTGCACGGCGACAACGTCGTGACGCGGTCGCAGAAGATGCCGTGGTACGAGGGCCCGTCGCTGCTGCACCACCTGGAGCACGTGCACATCGCCTCCGACCGCAACCTGGTTGACGTGCGCTTCCCCGTGCAGTACGTGATCCGTCCACAGTCGACGAGATACCCGGACTACCGGGGCTACGCCGGCCAGGTGGCCTCGGGCGTCATGAAGCCGGGCGACGAGGTCATGGTGCTGCCGAGCGGGTTCACCACGCGCATCGCCGGCATCGACACCGCCGACGGGCCGGTCGACGAGGCGTACCCGCCGATGTCGGTGACCGTGCGGCTGGCCGACGAGCTCGACGTCTCGCGCGGCGACCTGATCTGCCGGGTGCACAACGCGCCCAAGCCCGCCCAGGACATCGACGCGCTCATCTGCTGGATGGACGAGGCGGCCGTGCTGGAGCCCCGGCGCAAGCTCGCCGTCAAGCACACCACCCGCTCGGCGCGCGTGGTGGTCAAGGAGTTGCAGTACCGGCTGGACGTCAACACGCTGCACCGCGACGAGAGCGCCGAGGCGCTGAAGCTCAACGAGATCGGCCGCGTCCGGCTGCGCACGACCCTGCCGCTGCTCGCGGACGAGTACCGCCGCAACCGCACCACGGGCGGCTTCATCCTCATCGACGAGCAGACGAACCGCACGGTGGCCGCCGGCATGATCATCGACGCGGGCTGACGCCGGGGTCAGCAGGCGCGGCGGTAGAACTCCCACGCGTCCGCCACGATGTCGCGCAGGTCCGTGCGGGCCGGGTTCCAGCCCAGCTCCGCGCGGGCCCGCTCCGACGACGCCACCTGGGCGACGATGTCGCCCGGCCGGCGCGGGGCGATCTCCACCGGCACCGGGGCGCCGGTCACCTCGCGGACCGCCTCGACCACCTGCCGGTTCGAGTACCCGTTGCCGTTGCCCAGGTTGTAGACGCGGTGCTCGCCCGGCTTCACGGACTCCAACGCCAGCAGGTGCGCGCTCGCCAGGTCGGTCACGTGGATGTAGTCGCGCACGCAGGTGCCGTCCGGGGTGGGGTAGTCGTCGCCGTACAACGGCAGCTTCTCCCGCTCGCCCGCCGCGACCTGCAGCACGATCGGGATCAGGTGCGTCTCCGGGTCGTGGCGCTCGCCGTACGCCGTGCCGTCCGGGCGCAGCAGCGCGCCGGAGGCGTTGAAGTAGCGCAGCGACACCGCGCCCAGCCCGTGCGCGGCCGCCTCGCCGGCCAGGGCGTAGTCGACCGCCAGCTTGCTCGCCGCGTACGGGTTCAGCGGCCCGACCGGCGCGTCCTCCGCGATCGGCAGCGCGTCCAGGTCGCCGTGCACCGTGCCGGTCGACGAGAAGATCAGGCGTGGCACGCCGGCCGCCCGCATCGCCGACAGCAGGCTCAGCGTGCCCACGACGTTGTTGTCCCAGTACCGCTCCGGCTGGCGAACGCTCTCGCCCACCGAGATGAACGCCGCGAAGTGCAGCACGCCGTCGAACCCGGCCTCGGGGGTGAGCAGCTCGGCCGCCCTGTCCTGCACCCGGCCGCGCACGAACGTCGCGCCGGACGGGACCGCCTCGGCGTACCCGGTGGACAGGTCGTCGAGGACGACGACCTCGTGACCGGCGTCGAGCAGTAGCGCCGTGACGACGCTGCCGATGTAGCCGGCACCGCCGGTGACGAGCAACTTCACGCCAACACCTTCCCTCGTGCCTCTGGGCACAACCTTATGCCGGGTCGCGACTTGCTGTGATCCGGCGCGGGCGGTCGCCGCCGCAGGCGCGTACCTCTAGAATTCCGACATGCACGAATCCGCGCCGCCCGGCGGTGACCCGGACCATAGAACCGGCCGGCTACGCAGGGCGCTGGCCCGCGTGCTGGTCCGCGGCGCGGACGCCGCCACCCGGTGGGTCACCCACCTGCTCGGCGAGAGCGCCACCGCCGGCCGGGAACGCATCTCCCAGGCCGAGTTGCGCGACCTGGTCGCCGCGAACACCTCGATCGACCCGGAGGGCCGGCGCCTCATCGACGAGGTCCTCGCGGTCGGCGCCCGGCACGTGCGGGAGCTGATGGTGCCGCGCACCGAGGTCGTCTTCCTGGACCGGGGCATGACCATCGCCGACGCGGTGCGCGTCGTCCGCGACGCGTCGCACTCCCGCTTCCCGGTCGTCGACGGCTCCCGCGACGATGTGATCGGTTTCGTGCACCTGCGTGATCTGCTCATCCGCCCCGAGGAGGAGTGGGCCGTCACCGTCGGGGCGCTGGCCCGCGAGGTGAAGCGGCTGCCGGCCGCCATGCGCGTGCTCACCGCCCTGTCGCAGATGCGCCGCGAGGGCAGCCACCTGGCCGTCGTCGTCGACGAGTACGGCGGGACGGCCGGGGTGGTCACCCTGGAGGACCTGCTTGAGGAGTTCGTCGGGGAGATTCACGACGAGTACGACGAGGTGCCGCTGCCCGCGGCCGGCCCGGGTGAGATCGACGCGCGGCTCAACCTGTCGGACTTCGCGGAGTCCGCCGGGCTGACCCTGCCGCCCGGCCCGTACGAGACCGTGGGCGGGTTCATCATGGCGGCGCTCGGCCGGCTCCCCGAGGCGGGCGACGTCGTCGACGTGCCGGCGGGCCGGCTGGTCGTGACGGCGATGGAGGGCCGGCGGGTCGCCCGCGTCTCGATCGCCGCGCGCCCCGCCGAGCAGGCGCCGGTCGAGACCGCGCCGGCCGCGAGTGTGCCGGTGGCCCGGGTCGGCACCGCCACCCAGCCGGCCGACGAGCTGATCCCGGCCGTCAGCGGATCGTGAGCCGCTGCCAGAGGATCCCGTCCATGCTGCGCGCGACCGTGCCGCTGCGGTCCAGGTCGTAGGCGATCCAGCCGACGTCCGTGCGCCGGATGGCCCGCACGTACGGCACGTCGTCGGGGGCGGCGACGAAGCGGGTGCCCGAGGGGAAGCTCATCGACAGCCCGGCGGACGCCACGACGATCCGGCCGTCGAGCAGCGGCACGGCGTCGCCCGTGAGCGCCGGCAGGCCGTAGCCCGCGAACGGCGCGAACGTGTGACCGCCGTCGGTGGACCGGTGGATCGCCATGATCTGCGTGGCACCGTGGATCGACCCGACGTTCGCCTTCCCGGACACGACCGTCACGTACGTGCGACTGCCGACGAAGGTCACCTTCGGCCACGCCTCGGGCGCCGTCTCGACGGTCGGGAATTCCACGGTCGCCCAGGTGACGCCCGCGTCACGGCTCGCCGCCACCGCCGGGCGGCCCTTGCTGCTGCGCCCGCCCACCCACCAGACGCCCCCGACGGCCTCGGCGTTGGCGACCCAGCACACCCCGATGGGCGGCTGGTTCGCGAGCTGGGCGCGGGTGCCGTTCGGGAAGAAGGCGTCCACGCGGGAGCCGGGACAGTCCGGACCGCCGGACATATCGGCGTCGAGCACCAGCTTGCCGCCGTCCGGGATCGAGCGCACCTCCGGCGGGTCGAGGGGCCGCTGACTCGGCTGCCAGGTCCGGCCCGCGTCCGGGCTGAACCACGTGCCGAACCCGGTCACGACGAGCGACGAGCCGCCCAGCGGCACGATGTTGAGCAGGATGTCGTGCCCGGTGGTCGCCTGGGTGGCGGGCAGCGAGCGCGCCTCCCACGTGCGGCCGCCGTTCTCCGTGTACTGCATCGTGTACTGGCACGAACTCTTGGCGTCCGCACCGCATTGCGCGAGGACGGCGTACCCGACGTTCGGGTCGACGAACTCCACGTCGACGGGTTCGCCGGGCAGGTCCGTCGACACGGCACCCGCGAACCGCAGGTCGTCGCCGTTCCACTCGTCCCGGTCGGGCGGCATGGCGGTCGTCGTCGGCCGTACGGTCACGGGCGGGCCGCCGGACGGCCCGGCGGGGGTGGGCAGCGCCTGGGTCCCGGCGGCGCCCAGAAAGCCCCACAACGTGAGCGCCAGGGTGGCCCCGGCCGCGGCGGTCGACGCCGCGATGGCGCGCCGGCGCCGGCGCAGCGTGTCGGCGCGGGCGGTGACCCGGTCCAGGTCCGGGCCGTCGATATCGTCGAGGAGGTCGGCGCGCGTGGACCGCAGCAGGCGGTCGAGATCGTCAGGCACGGAACGCCTCCGTGGCGGTGGCGGCCATGGCGGAGACCTGGCGGGGCAGGGGAGCGGCGGGTCGCGGCACGACCGGCCGCGACACGGCGGCGCGGGCGGCGGCCGGGGCTGCGGCGCGGGGAGCCGGGACGCGGGCCGGGGCGTCCGCCGTCTCGGCCCGGTACCCGTCGAGCTGCGTGGCGAGCGCCCCGCGGGCCCGCGACAGCCGCGACTTCACCGTTCCCACCGGAATGTCGAGCAGCTGGGCGACCGACTCGACCGGCAGATCGGCCAGGTAGTGCAGCACGACCACCTCCCGGTACGGGCGCGGCAGCTGGGCGAGCGCGGCCCGCAGGTCGGCCCGGTCGGGCTGGGGCGCCTCCGCGACCATCGCCTGCACCGGCCGGTCACGCAGCAGGATCGTGTCCAGCAGCCGGCGGCGCCGGTACCGCCGCCGCACCACGTTGATCGCGACCGTGCGCAGCCAGGCCTCGGGGTTCTCCACGTCGTCGAGCCCTTTCGGGCGGGCCAGGGCGCGGGCGAACGCCTCCTGCACCACGTCCTGCGCCTCGGTGAGGTCGGTCGTGAACGCGAACAGCTGCAGCACGAGCCGTCGGTACGAGCCACGGTAGAGGTCGGTCAGCGCGTCCGCTGCCCCCGCGCGGACAGCCTCACCGGCGTCCAGGTCGTCCCCCGCACCCAGGTTCACGATCGTGTGCTCCTTCGGCTAGGCGCGTATGCATCGTCGCGTATCGAAGGGCCGAGCCGTCGCGCCGGTGGACGGTTCCTGTCGACGGCGACAGTTACCAGACCGAGACAATCGACCGGCCCGTCCGGTGGGGTCGAAGGACGGGCTGTCAGAATGGCGGACATGTCCGCGCCTGTCGACCGTCCCCGCGTGCTCTCCGGCATCCAGCCCACCGCCGACTCGTTCCACCTGGGCAACTACCTCGGCGCACTGCGCAACTGGGTGCAACTTCAGGAGACCCACGACGCGTACTACATGGTGGTGGACCTGCACGCGATCACCGCAGGGCACGACCCCGCCGTCCTGCGCCAGCGCACCCGGGTCAGCGCCGCGCAGCTGCTCGCGCTCGGTCTCGACCCGGAGCAGTGCACCCTGTTCGTGCAGTCGCAGGTGCCCGAGCACGCGCAGCTCGCCTGGGTGCTGGGCTGCATCACGGGCTTCGGCGAGGCCAGCCGGATGACCCAGTTCAAGGACAAGTCCCTGAAGCAAGGTGCGGAGCGCGCCTCGGTCGGCCTGTTCACCTACCCGATCCTGCAGGCCGCTGACATCCTGCTCTACCAGGCCAACCTGGTGCCGGTCGGCGAGGACCAGCGCCAGCACCTGGAGCTCACCCGCGACCTGGCGCAGCGGTTCGCCTCGCAGTTCGGCCCGGCATTCACCCTGCCGGAGCCGTACATCCTCAAGGGCACCGCAAAGATCACCGATCTGCAGGACCCCACCGCCAAGATGTCGAAGTCGGCCTCGACGCCGGCCGGCATCATCGAGCTGCTCGACCCCCCGAACGTGTCCGCGAAGAAGATTCGCTCGGCCGTCACCGACACCGGTCGGGAGATCATCTACGCCCCCGCCGAAAAGCCCGGCATCTCGAACCTGTTGACGATCTACTCCGCGCTCAGTGGCCGTACGATGGAGGACCTGGTCGCGGCGTACGACGGCAAGGGGTACGGCGACCTGAAGAAGGACCTCGCCGAGGTCGTGGCCGAGTTCGTCGCGCCCATCCAGGAGGCGACGCGCGGCTACCTCGCCGACCCGGCCCAGCTCGACAAGCAGCTGGCCATCGGCGCGGAGAAGGCGCGGGCCGTGGCGGCACAGACGCTGCGCACGGTGTACGAGCGGGTTGGCTTTCTCGCCGGTGTTACCCGCTGAGGCACAACGTGGGGGACACCGTGGTCCGCACCATCGGGGTGGCGTTCGGCATTCCGGCGCCCTGGGGACCTGAGCTCGACCGGTTCCGCGCCGCCTCGGGCGACCCCCTGGCGGGCAACATGCCCGCGCACGTGACGCTGCTCGGGCCCACCGAGCTGGGCGCGGCCACCCTCGACGAGACGGAGCGGCATCTGGCCGCGGTCGCCCGGGCCCACCCGCCGTTCCGGCTGCGGCTGCAGGGCACCGGCACGTTCCGGCCGGTGACGCAGGTGGTCTTCGTCGCGATCGCCGACGGCGCGGCCGAGTGCGCCCGGCTCGCCGACGACGTCCGGTCCGGGCCGCTCGACCGCGAGCTGGCCTACCCGTACCACCCCCATGTGACCGTTGCCCACGACGTGCCGCCCCTGGCCCTCGACACCGTCTACGCGGACCTCGCCGCCTTCGAGGCGGAGTTCGAGGTCGCGAGCTTCACCCTCTACGAACACACGGCCGAGGGCCGGTGGCGGCCGGAACGGCATTTCGCGCTCACCGGGCCCTGACCCGTGAACGTCATCGACCGGGCGTATGCCAGGTACCAGGCTTCGGTCGCCTGGACGCGGCGGCACTCGGCGGTGTTCGATCACCTGTGGCGGGCGCGGGAACGGTACAACGAGGTCCTCGGCGGGCGGCTGGCGGCCGCGATCTCCTACTACGGCTTCTTCGCCGCCTTCTCGCTGGGCCTGCTCGCCTACGCCATCCTGGGGTACGTGCTGGCGAGCGACCATGCCTTCGTCACGCAGGTCAACGGCTTCCTCAGCGCGAACCTGCCGTGGATCAACTCGGTGGCGCTGTCGACCCGGCGCGGCGCGCTG
The DNA here is from genome assembly GCF_039528415.1 of Luedemannella helvata. Classification (NCBI taxonomy): domain Bacteria; kingdom Bacillati; phylum Actinomycetota; class Actinomycetes; order Micromonosporales; family Micromonosporaceae; genus Luedemannella; species Luedemannella helvata. Next base: position 161,239 of record NZ_BAAALS010000001.1, on the reverse strand, counting down.
ACCCTGATCGGTCTGGTATCGCTCGTCCTCGCCGGGGTCGGCTGGGTGGAGTCGCTGCGCAGCTCCCAGCGGGCCGTCTGGCGGCTCGAGCAGCACCCCGGCAACTACGTCGTCCGCCGGCTGCTGGACCTGGTCATCCTGGTCGCGCTCGGCCTGTTGCTGCTGCTGTCCGTGTGGCTGACCTGGGCCGTCGGGCGCCTGCTGGCGTGGGCGGTCGGCCCGGACTACGGCCGCTTCGGCGGCGGCGTGCTGCACTGGTCGCCGCCGGTGGTGGAGTTCATCATCAATATCGTGCTCGCGGCGGCGCTGCTCGCCGGCGTGCCGCGCCTGGCCATGAGCCCGCGTCGCCTGCTGCCCCCGGCCGTCCTGCTGGGCACGGGCATCCAGATCCTCAACGCCCTCGTGCGCCTGGTGGTCGTCCGTACCGAGCACAACCCGGCCTACGCCCTGGTCACCGGCGCGGTCGGCCTGCTGGTCTACCTGTACTTCCTGAATCAGCTGATCATCTTCGCCTCGGCCGTCGCCGCGACGGGCACGCACGGCCGGGTCGTGGACCTGGCGGCGCAGGCCTCCGCCGACCCGCCCGCCGACCCTGCGTCGATCCGGCCACCGGACACGCCATGATGGGCCGGTACACCGAGCACAGCCGATAGGAAAGGCGGGCACTGTGGGTGCCATTGTCACATTGGAGCTGCCGGACGACTCGCCGGTGCTGGCGCTCCCCTGGATCATCACGTTCGGCCCGCTCGACGAGGACGAGGACTGGGAGCCGGTCGTGTGCGGCCCGTACGAGCGGGCGCACGCGCTGTCGCTGGCCGAGACGGTCGTCGCGGACGAGGAGCTGATGGCGGTGGTCGAGCCGGTGCTGCCGCACACCTCGGTCGAGCAGATCCAGGCTGAGATCGCCTCCGCCCAGCTGCTGGCCCAGGAGGCGGAGGACGAGGCGGTCGAGGACGAGGAGATCGAGGCCTTCCTCGACGACCACGACCACGAGGAGGACGAGTACGACGAAGGCGAGGAGGTCGAGGCGACCGCGCCGCCGACCCCGGAGGAGATCCGTGCCGGCTTCGCCCGCATCGCCGCGAAGCTGACCTCCGCCTAACCCCTCTTCCGCAACAGAACCGACGGCCCGTAGCCGCGCGGTGCCCACACAAGGGCGCCGTCCGGCCACGGGCCGTCGCCATCTCCCGCACTGGCTCTGCTTACTTATGCGCATCACCGCGCCTGCGTGCGTGGGGGCGATCAGATGGGCGGAGACGCGCATCTGCGCCGCCAAAGTCGTGCCTTTGGTGGCCCGGCAACGCCACTCGCTCGCCAAAGTCGTGCCTTTGGCGACTGGGATGCGCGGGTCGCTCGCCATAGTCGTGCCTTTGGCGGTGTAGGGGGTCGGAGCGCTCGCCATTGTCGTGACTTTGGCGGCTGGATGGGCGGGCCCGCTCGCCATAGTCGTGCCTTTGGCGACTGGGATGCGCGGGTCGCTCGCCATAGTCGTGCCTTTGGCGGTGTAGGGGGTCG
>NZ_BAAALS010000001.1:104607-159625 GCF_039528415.1 Luedemannella helvata | reverse complement strand
CCTTTGGCGGTGTAGGGGGTCGCGGCGCTCGCCATTGTCGTGACTTTGGCGGTGTAGGGGGTCGCGGCGCTCGCCATTGTCGTGACTTTGGCGGTGTAGGGGGTCGCGGCGCTCGCCATAGTCACGACTTTGGCGACCGGCAGCAGCCCCGAACCCGCACCCCCGAACCCGCACCCCCGCGACGGCATCGCCCAGTCCGCGCAGCGCCCAGGCACCCGCGCGACAGGCGAGCATGCCGCACGGTGCAGCCGGTGTGGTCGTGATAGTGACCGTCGCCACACGCGAGCGTTAGCAAAATGTTGCTGAAAGTTTGCGGCAAGCTCTTTGCAAATCCCGCCGCCGTCCGTAGGTTTCGTGTCTGTAACGCGATCCCCCCCGGTCGTTCGGAGATCGACCGTCCCCCTTCTTCTTCAGCTCAACGAGGAGTGCAGATGCGACGGCGCAGCATTCTGACCGCCGGCCTGCTGGCTGGCGCGTTGATCGCGGGCACCGCGGCCTGCGGCAGCAGCGACGACAACACGACGAACACCCCCGCCGCCGAGCCCGAGGGCACGGTCACCTGGTGGGACACATCGGATGCCACCAATGAGGCGCCCGTTTTCAAGGAACTCATCGCCAAGTTCGAGGCCGCGAACCCGAAGATCAAGGTCAACTACGTCAACGTGCCGTTCGACCAGGCCCGTGACAAGTTCAAGACGGCCGCCCAGAGCGGCGCGGGTGCCCCGGACGTCATGCGCGCCGAGGTCGCCTGGACCCCCGAGTTCGCCTCGCTGGGCTACCTGAGCCCGCTCGACGGCACCCCCGCCCTCGACAAGGCCGACGACTACCTCGCCGGCCCGGTCGGCTCGACCAGGTTCAACGGCAAGACGTACGCGATCCCGCAGGTGACCGACACGCTCGCGCTGCTCTACAACAAGAAGCTGCTCGCCGACGCCGGCATCGCGAACGCGCCCACCACCATGGCCGAGCTCAAGGACGCGGGCCTGAAGCTCAAGGCCAAGAAGGTGGAGGGCCTCTACCTCAACCCGGGCGGCTACTTCCTCCTGCCGTTCATCTACGGCGAGGGTGGCGACCTGCTCAACGTCGACAGCAAGAAGGTCACCGTCAACGCCCCGGAGGCCGTGAAGGGCCTGGAGACCGTGCAGGACCTGATCTCCTCGGGCGCGGCCGCCAAGCCGGCCCTGACGGACGGTTACAACAACATGCAGACCCTGTTCAAGGAGGGCAAGGTCGGCATGGTGATCAACGGCCCGTGGTCCGTCGCCGACGACCTGTCCGGCGCCGCGTTCAAGGACAAGTCCAACCTGGGCATCGCCCCGATCCCGGCCGGCACCTCCGGCAAGGCCGGTTCGCCGGTCGGCGGGCACAACTACGCCATCTACGCGGGCTCGAAGGTCATCCCGGCCGCTGAGAAGTTCATCGCCTTCATGAACTCCGCCGAGAGCCAGGCCTTCCTCGCCGGCAAGCTGGGCCTGCTGCCCACCCGCACGAGCGCGTACGACCTGCCGGAGGCCAAGGCCAGCGAGATCGTCACCGCGTTCAAGCCGGTCCTGGAGAAGGCCACCACCCGCCCGGCGATCCCGGAGGGCGGCTCGCTGTTCACCCCGCTGGATACCCAGTACATCAACGTGCTGAGCGGCAAGGCCTCGGCCCAGCAGGGTCTCGACGCCGTCGCCGAGGAGTACAAGAAGCTCCTCAAGGGCTGGAGCTGACGCACGGTCCGCACCACGGTGGGCCGGCCGGGGAGACCTGGTCGGCCCACCGGGCGCCGTCCCCTCGCGTTAACAAGGAGGCCGTCATGGCGGGTTTCGCTCGCCGCTACTGGTACGGACTGGCCATGGTCACCCCCGTGGCCCTCGTGCTCGTCACGCTCGTCGGCATCCCGCTGTTCCGGGGTGTCTACCTCTCCCTGACCGACGCCACCGAGGCCAACGTCGGGCGCACCATCGGCGTGAACGTCATCCCGCCCAGCTACGAATTCGTGGGCCTGCGCAACTACCTCGACATCCTCAGCGGCCGCGAGGGCGACTTCTACGGCGTTCTGCTGTGGACGGTCATCTGGACCGCCGCCTGCGTCTTCCTGCACTACTCGCTCGGACTCGGACTGGCCACGCTGCTCAACCGCCCGATGCGCGGCCGCACGGTCTACCGGGTACTGCTGATCCTGCCGTGGGCGGTGCCGACGTTCGTCGCCGCGTTCGCCTGGCGCTTCCTGCTCAACAGCGAGTTCGGCCTCTTCAACACCCTGCTCAACCTGGTGGGCGTCGGGCCGGTCGGGTGGCTCGAGTCGCCCCTCATGGCGCGCGTCAGCGTCATCATGGTCAACACCTGGCTCGGCGTGCCGTTCATGATGGTCGCCCTGCTCGGCGGCCTGCAGGCGATTCCGCGCGAGCTCTACGAGGCCGCCGAGGTCGACGGCGCCTCCGCCTGGCAGAAGTTCCGCAACGTCACCCTGCCCGGGCTGGCCAACGTGTCCGGCACGGTGATCCTGCTCGGCGTCATCTGGACGTTCAACCAGTTCGCCGTCATCTACCTGGTCACCCGTGGTGGCCCGGGCCGCTCGACGGAGATCCTTACGACGTTCGCGTTCCGGGAGGCGTTCGAGGGCATCCGTGACTACGCGGGCGCCGCGACCTACGGCGTACTCATTCTTTCGATGTTGTTGGTCTTCGCCTCGGCCTACCGCCGGGCCCTGCGCCGGTCGGGAGAACTCACATGAGCGCCAAGCGTTCCCCGTGGAAGTCGGTCCTGCTGCACGCGACGCTGGTCACCGCCAGCATCATCGCGATAGCGCCGATCGCGTGGGTCTTCCTGACCTCGCTCAAGCCGCGCGACGCGTGGCAGTCATCGCGGGTCACCCTGTTCGACCGGCCGAGCCTGGACAACTACACCCAGTTGCTGGCCGACACGAACTTCCTGCGATGGATGATGAACTCCGTCGTGGTCAGCCTTTTCACCACGCTCATCGCCGTCGGACTCGCGGCCACCACCGGGTACGCGCTGTCGCGCCTGAAGTTCCCCGGCCACCGGTCGTTCGCGATGTCGCTGCTCGTGGTGCAGATGTTCCCGGCCGCGATCCTGATCGTGCCGTTCTACAACCTGATGGCGAAGCTCGGCCTGCTCAACTCGTACGCCGGACTGGTGCTCGCGTACGTGACCGTGGCCGTGCCGTTCTGCGCGTGGATGCTGCGCGGGTACTTCGCCACCATCCCGGTCGAGATCGACGAGGCGGGCCTGATGGACGGGCTCAGCCCGTTCGGCGCGTTCGTGCGTCTGATCCTGCCGCTGGCCCGCCCGGGCATCGCGGTGGCCGCGTTCTACTCGTTCCTCACCGCGTGGGGCGAGGTCGCGTACGCCACGACGTTCCTCGTCGGCGACGAGAAGCTGACACTCGCCGCCGGTCTGCAACAGTTTGTCGGCCAGTTCAAGGCGGAATGGGGTCTCATGACGGCGGCGGCCGTACTCATCACCATCCCGGCCGCGGTCGTCTTCCTCACCGTGCAGCGCAACCTGGTCGCCGGCCTGACCGCCGGCGGCACGAAGAGCTGAGGGTTACCACATGCCAACCGCTTCCGAGACCGACCTCGCGCGCGACTGGGCCCGCGACGCCGTGATCTACGAGGTCTACGTGCGCAGCTTCGCCGACCACGACGGCGACGGCGTGGGTGACCTGCCGGGCCTGACCGCCCGCCTGGACTACCTGGCCGCCCTCGGCGTCGACGCCGTGTGGCTCACGCCGTTCTACCCGTCGCCGTGGGCCGACGGCGGGTACGACGTGGCCGACTACCGGGCCGTCGACCCGCAGCTGGGCACGCTGGACGACTTCGACGCGCTCGTCGCGGCGGCGCACGAGCGGGGCCTGCGGGTCATCATCGACATCGTGCCCAACCACACGTCGGCACAGCACCCGTGGTTCCAGGCCGCGCTCGCGGGCGACCGGGAGATGCGCGACCGGTACGTCTTCCGGTCCGGCCGCGGGGAGGAGCCCCCGAACAACTGGCAGTCCATCTTCCGCGGCCCGGCGTGGACGCGGCTGCCCGACGGCGAGTGGTACCTGCACCTGTTCGCCTCCCAGCAGCCGGACCTGAACTGGGAGCACCCGGCCGTACGGGCCGAGTTCGAGTCGATCCTGCGGTTCTGGCTCGACCGCGGCGTCGACGGCATCCGCATCGACGTGGCGCACGGCATGATCAAGGCGGCGGGCCTGCCCGACGCGGTGGACGCCGGCACGGAGCTGCTGGAGGGCGACGCCCAGCCGTACTTCGACCAGGACGGCGTGCATGAGATCTACCGGGCGTGGCGCTCCATCCTGGACACCTACGCGCCGCGGCGCATCGCGGTGGCCGAGGCGTGGGTGCCCAACCAGGCGCGCACGGCCCGTTACGTGCGCCCGGACGAGCTGCACCAGGCGTTCAACTTCGAGTTCCTGTCGACCCCCTGGTCGGCGGCGGACTACCGCCGGGTCATCGACGGCTCGCTGGCCACCATGGCCGCGGTCGGCGCGCCCACCACGTGGGTGCTGTCCAACCACGACGTGGTACGCCACGCCTCGCGGCTCGCCGCGGGCATCGGCGGCGCGGCCGGCGGGGCGACGGGGGCCGGTGACCCGGCGGCGACCGCCGACCCGGCGGTGGGCCTGCGCCGCGCCCGGGCGGCGATCCTCGTGATGCTCGCCCTGCCCGGCTCGGTGTACCTGTACCAGGGGGAGGAGCTGGGCCTGCCCGAGGTGTTCGACCTGCCGGCCGGGGCGCGCCAGGACCCGATCTTCGCGCGTACCAACGGGGCGGAGCTGGGCCGGGACGGCTGCCGCGTGCCGCTGCCCTGGTCGGGCGACGCCGCGCCGTACGGCTTCGGCCCGGCCGGGTCGCGGCCCTGGCTGCCCCAACCGGCGACATGGGCGCGGCTGTCCGTCGAGGCGCAGGCGCGCGACGCCGGCTCGACCCTGTCGCTCTACCGCGCGGCCCTCGCCGAGCGGCGCCGGCTGGCCGGGCTGGGCGACGGCGTGCTGCGCTGGCTGCCGTCCCCGGCACCCGACACGCTGGTCTTCGCCCGCGACGCGGCGGAGTCGACCGTCGTGTGCGTGGCCAACCTCGGCGCGACCGCGGTACCGCTGCCCGCCGAACTGCCCGCGCCGCTGCTGACCAGCGGACCCTGCCCGAACTCCGGCGAGCTGCCGGCCGACACGACCGCGTGGTTCGTGCTGACCGGGGGCGCGGGACCGGACGGCTGGACAATCACGTGACCCGGTACGGGCCGGTAGAGTTCACCGGCGTGAAGGCTCGGTTGGCCGACATCGCCGCCCAGGCCGGTGTCAGCGAGGCAACGGTCAGCCGGGTGCTCAACGGCAAGCCCGGGGTCGCCGACGGCACGCGCGACGCCGTACTCACCGCTCTTGACCTGTTGGGCGGTGAGCGGCCCGCGCGCCTCAAGCAGCGACGCCTCGGGCTCATCGGCCTGATCATCCCGGAGCTGGACAACCCCATCTTCCCGACGTTCGCGCAGGTCATCGAGCGCGATCTGACCCAGGCCGGCTACACGACCGTGCTCTGCACGCAGTCGCCCGGCGGGACGACGGAGGACGACTACGTCGAGCTGCTGCTCGAACGCGCCGTCTCCGGCATCGTGTTCGTCTCCGGCCTGCACGCGGACACCAGCGCGGACCCGACGCGGTACGCCAAGCTGGTGGCGCAGCGGCTGCCCATCGTGATGGTGAACGGGGCGGCCCCTTCGGTGGACGCGCCGTTCATCTCCTCCGACGACGCGGTGGCCGCCGAACTGGCGGTCGCCCACCTGGAGTCGCTGGGTCACAAGCGCATCGGCCTCGCGGTCGGCCCGGAGCGGTTCGTCCCGGCACAGCGCAAGGCGGCCGGGTTCGAGAAGGCCACCTCGTCACGGGGCATGGCGGCCTCGGTGGTCCATTCGCTCTACTCGGTCGAGGGCGGCTACGCGGCGGCCGGGCAGCTGCTCGACGCGGGCGTCACCGCGATCACGTGCGGCTCGGACCTCATGGCGCTCGGCGTGATCCGCGCGGTGCGCCAGCGCGGGCTCGACGTGCCGGGCGACGTGTCCGTGATCGGCTACGACGACTCGCCGCTGATCGGATTCACCGACCCGCCGCTGACGACCGTCCGCCAGCCGGTCGCCGCGATGTGCCGGGCGGCGGTCCAGGCACTCCTCGACGAGATCGCCGGAGTGCCCGTCCCGCGTACGGAGTTCTTCTACCGGCCCGAACTGGTCGTGCGTTCCTCCACCGGCCCGGCCCCCGCCTAGCCGTTTTGTGGACATTTTGTGGAACCGATGCGACACGGTCCCGGCGGTGACTACACGTCCGGGCGGTCCCACCACAACGTCACGATTTCTATCGGCCGGCCGTCGATGGTGTTGAGGTCGCGCGGGTCGGCCGGGTCGACGCCGAGGTCGATCAGCGCCTGGGCGAGTTCGCCGACGCGTTCGGGCGGCACGCACACGCGTCGCGCGGTGGCCGCCACGAGCGCGCCGAAGTCGGGGTGCGGCGGGCCGGGCGGCCGGGGCCGGCGCTCCTCGTGCACGTCCAGCCCTGCCTCGGCGAGGACGGCCGCGGCGTCCGCGGCGGTCGGCCCGGTGGGGCGCGCCAGGTCGTGCAGCTCCATCCACAACGGCGCGAGTACGCCCATGGGGTGCGCGTTCGTCAGTTCCATGACGACCCGACGGCGCGCGTGGCGGGTCAGTTCGGCGGCGAACCCGGCGAGGTCGGGCGCGTTGTAGGCGACGTGGTGGCAGACGACGACGTCGGCGGTCGGGGTCTCGGGGGCGACGTCCGGCCACCGGCCGACGATCGTGGTGGTGGGGATGCCGGTCGGGTCGGCCCGTTCGCGGAGCGCGGCCAGCATGGCCTCGTTCGTGTCGACCGCGATCAGCTCGGTCATCTGCGGGGCGAGGGGCAGGCTGGCGGCTCCCGCACCGGCTCCCACGTCGAGCACCGTGCCGGTCGGGGTGAGCGCCTCCCGGGCGCGGGCCGTCGACGGGCTGTCCTCGGCACCGATCGCGAGCGCCTGATCGGCCCGGCGGGCGAAGGTGCCCACCTGGTGCTCCCAGGGCGACTGGGCGACGGCCGCGAGAATGTGCTCGGGCACCGCCCACCCGGAGAGCTGTTCCCGCCACCACGTCTCCGCATTCCCCACCGCCGCATCCTGCCCTACACCCCCCGCCCCCTGCCCCATACCCCCGTCCGCCCGCGCCCCGCTGGTGCAAGCCGACGTTTGGGCGGTTCCGCGTGTTACGGCGGTGTGGAATTCCACGCGGAACCGCCCAAACGTCGGGCGGAAGTCGTGCGGGCGGGGCGAGGGGCCGGGTGGGGACGGGGTTGGTGTGAGGGTCAGGGTGTTGTCAGGAATGCGGTGTCATACTCCCGGCGTGATGCTGTCGCGGCGGTGGGCCGGGTTTCTCGTGCTGGTCGGCGTCTGGACCTGGGTCATCTGGCCGCGGTTCGGCAAGGCGATCTGGGACGACCCGCGGTCGTGGCACGGGGACACGGGGTCGCCGACCAGCTTTCTGTGGATCCACGCGCTGCTCATCGGAGCGTCGCTGACGATCGGCACGGTCGTCGGCGTCCTGGGCATCAAGGGGTTCCGCGCGGCCGCGCGGGACAGGGATTGAGAGGGAGTCACGCATGGAGGCCTTGCGGCTGATCCTGTTGTACGCACACCTGATCGGGTTCGCCCTGTTGCTGGGTGCCTCGGTGATGCAGTATCTGACCGGGAAGACCCGGATCAACCAGGCGATGTTGTGGGGCGTGAGCATCCAGTTGGTGACCGGCATCGGCCTCGCGGCGCCGCTGCGGGGCGGCGGTGACAACGAGCCCGACCCGATCAAGTTGGTCGTGAAGCTGCTGATCACGGTGGCCCTGTTCGCCATGGTCTTTTTCTCGCGTAAGCGGGAAGAGGTGAGTAAGGGTCACTTTATGGCGATCATCGGTCTGACCTTGGTGAACGCGGCTGTTGCCGTGTTCTGGAGATGACGGTTCGACGCACCTTAGAACTTCCCAAAACGCCATAAGATCGGCGTAACATCCGTCCTACTGCGTGGCTTCCGTCACGCGGGACACGGAACCATCACGAGCGGGTCACCGTGTGGCACAGGCTGCCTAGATGTCCACCATTTGGGCACTCAGCGCGGTTACGCTCCCGCTTATAAAGCCGGCGCGTAAGACGCGCTTGGCCTGTGGGGAAGGAGATGCGTCTTGCGCCCAGTGCGTGGGATGAGGCTTGTCGCCCTTGTCGCTGTCGGGGGCCTGACCCTCGCAGCGTCGGCATGTGGCGAGAAGCCCACCGAGAACGGCAGCACCGCCGCCAGCCCGACCGGCAAGGCGTACACGGCCTGCATGGTGACCGACCAGGGCGGCCTGGACGACAAGTCCTTCAACGCGAGCGCGTGGAAGGGCCTGGAGAACGCCAAGGCCAAGAACCCGGCAATCCAGATCAAGAATGTCCAGTCCAAGACCGAGGCCGACTACGAGCCCAACCTCAACGGGTTCGTGCAGCAGAAGTGCGACTTCGTCCTCGCGGTCGGCGGCCTCATGTCGACCGCCCTGGAGAAGGTCGCCAAGGCCAACCCGAACCAGCAGTTCGGCATCGTCGACGCCGGCTCCACGCTGCCCAACGTCCACACGATGCAGTACCGCACGGAGCAGGCGGCGTTCCTCGCCGGCTACCTGGCCGGTGGCATGACGAAGTCGGGCAAGGTGGCCACCTACGGCGGTATGAAGATCCCGCCGGTGACCATTTTCATGGACGGGTACGCCGACGGCGTCGCCGAGTACAACAAGGTGAAGAGCAAGACCGTTCAGGTGCTCGGCTGGAACAAGGCCAAGCAGACGGGCACGTTCACGGAGGACTTCGACGCGCCGGACAAGGGCAAGGCGAAGAGCGACGCGTTCGTCGCGCAGGGCGCCGACATCATCCTCCCGGTCGCCGGCAAGACCGGTACGGGCACGGCCTCGGCGGCCAAGGCCTCGGGCGGCAAGTACTCCGTGATCTGGGTCGACCAGGACGGCTGCGTGAGCAACGCGGAGAACTGCCCGGTGTTCCTCACCACGATCGTCAAGAACGTCACCGACGCGGTGACCGACGCGGTCGTCAAGGGCGCGGGCGGCGAGGACCTCAAGGCGCCGTACGTCGGCACCCTGGCCAACAACGGCGTCTCCCTGGCGCCCTTCCACGATTTCGAGGACAAGGTCCCGGCCGAGCTGAAGGCGGAGATCGACAAGCTCAAGGCGGACATCATCGCCGGCACGATCAACGTCAACTCCCCGGCCGCGCCGAAGTAGTTACAGCCCGGCCCCCATGGTGAGATCATGCGCACCATGGGGGCCGGCGTCGGTCGACCCGGTGCCCGTGCGGTAAGGAGGCCCCGCTGAAACTCGAACTGCGCGGCATCACGAAGAGGTTCGGTGACGTGGTCGCGAACGACCACATCGACCTCACGGTCGAGCCCGGCGAGATCCATGCCCTGCTCGGCGAGAACGGCGCGGGCAAGTCCACGCTGATGAACGTCCTGTACGGGCTGCTCCAGCCCGACGAGGGCGAGATTCTCATCAACGGCGAGCCGCGCCACATCAAGGGCCCCCGCGACGCCATCCAGGCCGGCATCGGCATGGTGCACCAGCACTTCATGCTCGTACCGGTGTTCACGGTCGCGGAGAACGTCATGCTGGGCGCCGAGCGTGCCCGCGGCGGCCCGCTCGGCATACTCGATCGCGCCCGCGCGCGGCGCGACGTGCGCGAGGTCTCCAACAGGTACGGGCTGCGCGTCGACCCGGAGGCCATCGTCGAGGACCTCCCCGTGGGCGTACAGCAACGGGTCGAGATCATCAAGGCCCTCACCCGCGACGTCGACCTGCTCATCCTCGACGAGCCGACGGCCGTGCTGACCCCCAACGAGACGGCCGAGCTGCTCGAGGTCATGCGCTCGCTCAAGGCGGCCGGCAAGTCCATTGTCTTCATCACCCACAAGCTCAAAGAGGTCAAGGCGATCGCCGACCGCATCACGGTCGTACGCCGGGGCCGTACGGTCGGCACCGCGGCCCCCGACGCGAGCGAGGCGGAGCTGGCCTCGCTCATGGTCGGCCGCCAGGTCATGCTGCGCGTCGAGAAGGTCCCGGCGGAGCCGGGCGAGGTGGTGCTCTCCGTCGCGGGCCTCGCGGTCGCCGACGAGCGCGGCCACCGCGCGGTCGACGGCGTCGACCTGGAGGTACGCGCCGGCGAGGTGCTCGGCCTGGCCGGCGTGCAGGGCAACGGGCAGACCGAGCTGGTCGAGGCCGTCATGGGCCTGCGCCACGCGCTGGCCGGCACGGCCACCCTGAACGGCGAACAGCTGCTCGGCCGGCGCACCAAGGACGTGCTCGCCTCCGGCGTCGGCTACATCCCCGAGGACCGCAGCGTGGACGGCCTGATCAAGGAGTTCACGATCGCCGAGAACCTGATCCTCGACCAGTACGACCGGGAGCCGTTCGGCTCGAAGCTCGCGCTGCGGCTGGACCGCATCGACGCCGCGGCCCGGCAACGGGTTGAGGAGTTCGACGTGCGTACGCCCTCCCACCAGGCGCCGGTGAGCACCCTGTCCGGCGGCAACCAGCAGAAGGTCATCGTGGCCCGCGAGATGTCGCGGCCGCTGACCCTGCTCGTGGCCGCCCAGCCCACGCGTGGCGTGGACGTCGGTTCGATCGAGTTCATCCACAAGCGGGTCATCGCCGCGCGCGACGCCGGCGCGGCCGTCCTCCTGATCTCCAGCGAACTCGACGAGGTCATCTCGCTGGCCGACCGGGTGGCGGTCATGTACCGGGGCCGCATCCTCGCCACCGTGCCGGCGACCGAGTCGCGCGAGCGGATCGGGCTGTTGATGGCCGGCATCACGGACGAGCCGGAGACCACCGAAGGGGGCGGGGAGTGATCCTCGACCAGGAACCCGAAGGCAGCGCCAGCTCCCCCGACAAGGAGCCCGCCGGGGCCGAACACTTCCCGAAGGAGACGGCGGCCACCGCGCTGCGGACGACCGACGCCGCCGAGGTGCCCGGCCCGCCGGCCGGCAACCGGTTCATCGCGGCGCTGTGGAGCGCCAACACCGTCACCGTCACGGTGCTGTCGCTGGTGCTCGCCATGGTCATCGGCGGCGTACTCATCTGCCTGTCCGACCCGGACGTGACCGCGACGTACGGGTACTTCTTCGCCGCCCCCGGCGACGCGCTGTCGGCGAGCTGGTCGGCGATCAGCGAGGCGTACGCGAACCTGTTCAAGGGCGCGATCGTCGACCCGGCGGCCGTCAGCGGCTGGCTCAACGGCGAGAACACGATCTGGCTCGCGCTGTATCCGCTGTCGGAGACGCTGACCTACACCGCGCCGCTGGTGTTCACCGGCCTCGCCGTCGCGCTCGCCTTCCGGGGCGGCCTGTTCAACATCGGCGCGCAGGGCCAGGCCATCATGGGCGCGGCCGTCGCCGGCCTGGTCGGCTTCGGGCTGCACCTGCCGCCCGGCCTGCACGTGATCCTGGTGCTGATCGCGGGCGCCCTGGGCGGCGCCGTGTACGGCTTCGTGCCGGGCATCCTCAAGGCGCGCACCGGGGCGCACGAGGTCATCACCACGATCATGCTCAACTACATCGCCCTGTACTTCCTGTCCTGGCTGATCGTGCAGGACGGCGTACAGGACCCCAACCGCAGCGACGCGATCAGCAAGCCCGTCGACTCCACCGGCCTGCTGCCCAAGCTGGCCGGCGGCGACCTGCGTGTGCATCTGGGCATCCTGCTCAGCGTCGGGGCCGTGGTCGCGGTGGCGTGGTTGCTCAACCGCGCCACGTTCGGCCTCGAGCTGCGGGCCGTGGGCCTCAACCCCGACGCCGCCCGTACCGCCGGGATGAGCGTCGCCGCCACGTACACCGGCACGATGGTCATCGCCGGAGCGCTGGCCGGCCTGGGCGGCACGACCGTGCTGCTCGGCACCGCGGGCGCGCTGACCGGCTCGGTGGCGGGCAACATCGGCTTCGACGGCATCACGGTCGCGCTGCTCGGCCGGGGCAAGCCGTGGGGCGTCCTGCTCGCGGCGCTGCTGTTCGGTGCGCTACGCGCCGGTGGCAACCGGATGCAGTCGTTCTCCGGCATCCCCGTCGACCTCGTCGACGTGCTGACCGCCCTGATCGTGCTGTTCATCGCGGCTCCGGCGCTCGTACGCTCCGTGTTCCGCCTGCGGGCCGGCCGTACCGGCCGCCTCGAGACCACCGTCGCGAAGGGCTGGTGACATGACGACCGTCGTGGCGGATGAGGCGCCTCATGTGGTCGTGCGCCCGAGCTTCTGGACCCGGGAGCGGCGGGCCGGCGCGGCGTTCGTCGCGCTCGGTATCGTCGCGGCGGTCCTGTTCGGGCTGCTCGCCCATGCCCAGACCGACGCCAGGTTCGTGCTCAGCGAGAACGCTGAGGGGGCGACCCTCACGATCCCGGGTCGGGCCGGCGCGATCGTGTTCGGACTGGTCACTGTCGCGGCCGGGGTGGCGCTGCTCGCGCTGAACGCCAGGCGGTTCTTCGCGCTGCTGGTCGCCGTGGCCGCGCTGGCGCTGGTGCTGTCGCTGCTGTGTTCGCAGGTCTCCGCCGCGGATGAAGGGCTGCAGTTCATGCCGGTGATCAATGTGATCCGGCAGACGATCGGGGTGTCCGTGCCGCTCGTGTTCGGGGCACTGGCCGGCGTGCTGTGCGAGCGGTCCGGTGTGATCAACGTGGCGATCGAGGGCCAGTTGCTGCTCGGGGCGTTCGCGGCGGCCATGTTCGCGACGGTCGCGGCCAGCGTGTGGGTCGGCGTGGTGGCCGGCGGCGCGGCGGGCCTGCTCGTCGGGCTGCTGCTCGGCTTCTTCGCCATCCGCTACCGGGTCGACCAGGTCATCCTCGGCGTCATCCTCATCGTGCTGTGCACGGGCCTGACGGGCTTCCTGTTCGAGCGGGTGATGACCGACGACGCGGAGCACTTCAACGCCCCGGCGCAACTGCCGATCATCGAGATCCCGCTGCTGGGCGACATTCCCGTGCTCGGGCCGATCCTGTTCCGCTGGAACGCGCTGGTCTATCTGGTGTTCATCCTCGGCGTACTGATCCACTTCGGGCTGTTCGGGACGCGCTGGGGCCTGCGTACCCGGTCCGTGGGTGAGCACCCCACCGCAGCCGACACGGTGGGCGTGCGGGTGCTCGGCCTGCGGTACTGGAACGTCGCCGTGGCGGGCGTGATCGCCGGCATCGGCGGGTCGTACCTGGTGCTCGACGCGGGCTTCCAGTTCAGCAAGGGCATGAGCGCCGGCAAGGGCTTCATCGCGCTCGCCGCGATGATCTTCGGGCGGTGGAACCCGCTCGGCGCGATGCTGGCCGCCCTGCTCTTCGGTTTCGTGGAGGCTCTGCAGACGTTCCTGTCCACGATCGGCAGCCCGATCCCGTCGCAGTTCCTCAGCATGGCGCCGTACCTGATCACCATCGTCGCCGTGGCGGGCCTGGTCGGAAAGGTGCGCGCCCCGGCCGCGGACGGTAAACCGTACGTCAAGGGATGACCTTAACCTCGGCGTGATGCAATGGTCCTGTGCAGCAGGTGGAGATCGACTGGCCCGCGCTGCGGGCCGCGGCCGTCGACATGATGGGCCGCGCGTACGCGCCGTACTCGAAGTTTCCCGTGGGCGCCGCCGCGCTCGTCGACGACGGGCGGGTGGTCACCGGCTGCAACGTGGAGAACGCCGCGTACGGGGTAGCGCTCTGCGCCGAGTGCGGGGTGATCTCCGCGCTGCACGCCACGGGCGGCGGCCGGCTGGTCGCGCTGGCCTGCGTGGACGCGGCCGGCGCCGCGCTCATGCCCTGCGGGCGCTGCCGGCAGTTGCTGTGGGAGCACGGCGGCCCGACCTGCCTCGTCGACGCGCCGGACCGGCCGCGCAGCATGTCCGAGCTGCTCCCGTTCGCCTTCGACGTGGCCGACCTGGCCGAGATCACGGGTGTGGGCGACCGGCCCGGCGAGACCGTCACGGACGCCGCGGTCGACGTGCCGGCGGCGCTGCGCGAGTGGATCGGCCGGGGCACGGTCTTCGTGCACACCGACTGCGACGGCGGGCAGCCGGTGTGGAGCGCCTACTGGGAGCGGTCCGCGGGCGCGGACGAGACCGAGGCCGGCATCCTCGAGGAGGGCGCCTACTGGCCCACCTCAACCGCCGCCGTGGCGTGGGGCCGCGTCCGCACCCCCCGGGTCGTCGTCGTGGAGTCGGACGGCTCTCTCGCGTGGGCCGGCGAGGGCCCGCCGCCCCCCGAGATCGGCGAGGAGTTCCCGGCGTGACGGAGCCGTTCGCCGCCGTTGACGTGATCCGCGCCAAGCGGGACGGCGGCGTGCTCACGGACGCGCAGATCGACTGGGTCGTCGACGCCTACACCCGGGGCGTGGTCGCCGACGAGCAGATGTCGGCGCTGGCCATGGCGATCCTGCTCCGCGGCATGACCGGCCCCGAGATCGCCCGCTGGACCGCCGCGATGATCGCGTCGGGGGAGCGGCTGGACCTCAGCTCCGTACCGCGCCCGACGGTCGACAAGCACTCCACGGGCGGCGTCGGCGACAAGATCACGTTGCCGCTCACCCCGCTGGTCGCCGCGTGCGGCGCGGCCGTGCCGCAGCTGTCCGGCCGCGGCCTCGGCCACACCGGCGGCACCCTGGACAAGCTGGAGGCCATTCCCGGCTTCCGGGCCAACCTCGGCAACGACGAGTTCATCGCCCAGCTCACCGCCGTCGGCGCGGCCATCTGTGCGGCCGGCGAGGGCCTGGCCCCGGCCGACCGCAAGCTCTACGCCCTGCGCGACGTGACCGGCACGGTCGAGGCGATCCCGCTCATCGCCAGCTCCATCATGAGCAAGAAGATCGCCGAGGGAACCTCCGCGCTGGTCCTCGACGTGAAGACCGGGTCGGGCGCCTTCATGAAGGAGCGCGCCGACGCCACCGAACTGGCCCGCACGATGGTCCAGCTCGGCCACGACCACGGCGTCCGCACGGTCGCCCTGCTCACCGACATGTCCACCCCGCTGGGCCTGGCCGTCGGCAACGCGCTCGAGGTCACCGAGTCCGTCGAGGTGCTCGCCGGCGGCGGGCCGGCCGACGTCGTCGAGCTGACCCTGGCGCTCGCCCGCGAGATGCTCGCCGCCGCCGGCATCGACGGCGTGGACCCCGCGGACGCGCTGCGCGACGGCCGGGCCATGGACGCCTGGCGGGCCCTCGTGACCGCCCAGGGCGGCGACCCGGACGCGCCGCTGGCCACGGCCCGCGAGGTGGAGACCGTGCGCGCCGACCGGGACGGCTTCGTCGCCGCCGTCGACGCCATGGCGATCGGCGTGGCCGCCTGGCGGCTCGGCGCCGGCCGCGCCCGCAAGGAGGACCCGGTCAGCGCCGCCGCCGGCGTGCTGCTGCACCGCAAGCCCGGCGACCGGGTGCGCGCCGGCGACGTGCTCTACGAGCTGCGGGCCGACGACGCGGGGCGGATCCCCGCGGCGCGTGATACCGCCGCGGGGGCGGTGGAGATCGCCGCCTCCCCGCCCGTACTCCCTGGTCTTGTTCTCGATCGGATAGCCGCAGGAGGTCCGTGATGGCCGAGCTCATCGGGCAGCCCACCCGCATCCCGGTGCCGGGCGGGAAGATCATTGACGAGTATGTCGGGAGAGCGAGCACCGGCGACGCGGGCGTGTCCGTGGCGCGCATGGTGGCGCCCGGTGGCTGGACCGAGCCCGCCCAGGCGCCCGGCTTCGACGAGATCACGCTCGTGCTGCGGGGCAGCGTGCGGGTCGAGACGGCCGACGGCGTGTACGACGTCGGCGCCGGTCAGGCCATCCTCACCCGGGCCGGCGAGAGGATCCGGTACACGACCCCGGACCCGGAGGGCGCCGAGTACGTCGCCGTGTGCGTGCCCGCCTTCAGCCCCGAGACGGCCCATCGTGACCCGCAGTGACGCTCTCGCTTTCGTTTCGCGCCCCGTGGGGCTACAGTCGCGGCCTACAGACGCGGCGCACGACGTAAGGCGAACCAACGGTGGCCATTCCCGTTCCTGATCCGCAGCGGGTACGCGCGGCGAGCCTCGACGAGCTGCGCCGGCTGAACCTCCCGCTGCCGCCGGAGCAGTTCCCGCTCGTCTGGGACGCCTCCGACACGGTGGAGTTGCGCTCCGTCGCCGAGCTGGAGGCGCGCACCGCCATCCTCAATGTCGTGCTCGCCCGCTGCTTCGGCATGCCCTCGGCCGCCGCGACCGCGTGGCTGCTCGACGCGCGCCTGCTCGAACACCTCACCAAGCCCGAATGGCACTTCCTCTCCTCGGGCGAGGGCGACCACCGCTCGTTCGCCCTGCACCTGGAGGCCCTGTACGCGCTGGCCTGGCTCGTCGGCCTGGTGCCCCGGCTCGACCCCGCCCAACCGGCGCCCGACACGCTCGTGCCGCAGCTGCCCCACCTGCCGTCCAAGGAGACGTACGCGGCCTGGCGCTCCCGGACCCTGCCGGCGGCCCGCCCGGCCGACGAGGCGGCCCGGGCCCTGGACCTGTTCTACTGCCTGGACTGGGCGTACCTGGAGGCGGAACGGCAGCGCGTGCGGCTGCCCGGGCTGATCGACTCGAACGCCATCGGCCAGCGCCGGTGGGCGCTGGAGTGGGCCGTCGTCTTCCGCGGCGACTACCACGGCGACCCGCCCGGCTGGGAAGAGGTGGATCTCTCCACCTGACCCGCTGGCCGGGTTGTGGATTCTTTAGGTCGTCATACCGCTCGAAGAATCCATAACCCTCTCGGGCGGGTCGGTGGGGGCCAGGCGGGCGTGGAGGCGGCGGAGCGGACCCGGCGCCCACCAGTTGTGCCGGCCCAGGAGCGTCATCGTCGCCGGGACCAGCAGGCAGCGCACGATCGTCGCGTCGATCAGGACCGCCACCGTGAGGCCCAGGCCGATCTGCTCGATGTTGCCCAGCTTCGCGGCCGTGAAGCAGCCGAAGACGATCACCATGAGCAACGCGGCCGACGTGATGACCCGGCCGGTGTGCTGCAGGCCGCGGCGGACGGCGGTGTCGGTGTCCGCCCCGCCCGCGACGTACTCCCGGACGCGGCCCAGCAGGAACACCTCGTAGTCCATGCTGAGCCCGAACGCGAACGCGATGACGACCACGACGACGAACGGGTTGAGCCCGCCGACCGTCAGCGTGTCGAGCGGGCCGCTGCCCCAGCCGTACACGAACACCGCGGTCATCACGCCGAGCGTGGCGCCCAGCGAGATGACGTTCGCCAGGATCGCCTTGATCGGGATGACCAGGGACCCGGTGAACGCGAACAGCAGGACGAGCATGGCGAGCAGGGTGACCGCGGCGGCGGCGGGCAGGCCCCGGCGGATCAGGTCGATCACGTCCGTGAGGACGGCCGCGTCACCGGTGACCCAGGCGTCCGTGCCGCCCGTGAGGCCCGCAGGGCGGTCGGCGCGCAGCCGCCGTACGAGTTCCCGGTCGGCCGGCGTCTGGCCGTCTCCGGCGACCTGGAAGGCCACGGACGACAGGTTGGCGCCGGCCGCCTTGGCGGGCAGGACGGTCACCACGGCGGGGTCGTCCGCGAACCGGGCCGCGTAGGCGTCCAACGCCTCGGGCGTCGTCCTGGCCACCACGGTCACGGTCGGGCCGTTGCTCTGGCCGAAGCGGGCGTTCAGCGCGGTGCTGACGTGCTTGGCGGCGACCGAGTCGGGCACTCCCGCCGCACTGGGCAGTTGGGCGTTCGTGAACAGCAGCGGCGCGCCGACGGCCAGCAGGACCAGTCCGGTGCCGAGCGCGACGAACCAGGGCCGCCGCTGTACCCCGCGCGCCAGCCCCGCGAAGAAGCCCCGGTCCACGGCGCCGGCCGCGGCCGCCCGCTGGCGGCGGGACGGGCGGATGCGGCGGCGGCCGATGCCGATGAGGGCGGCCGTGAGGGTGATGGCGACCAGCATCGCCACGAGGGCGATCGAGACGCCGGCCGCGCCCAGGGCGGCCAGGCGCGGCAGGCCGAACAGGAGCAGGCCCGAGATGGCGGCCGCGACCGTGAGGGCGCTGAACAGGATCGTCCGGCCGGCGGTCGCCCAGGTCCGGGCGACGGCCTCCACGGGCGGGTGACCGGCCGCCAGCTCCTCGCGGTAGCGGGCCACGAGCAGCAGACCGTAGTCCACGGACAGGCCGAGGCCCAGCAGCGTCACGACCGTCATGCCGTCCTGGTCGACCGTCGTGACCATCGAGAACCCCAGCAGCACGGTCATCGACGCGGCCACGGAGACGACCGCGGCGAGCACCGGCAGGCCGGCCGCCACCACGCCGCCGAACACGATCACGAGGACCACGAGGCTGAGCGGCAGCGAGACCAGCTCGGCGGTGTTGAGGTCGGTCCTGAGCACGTCGTTCTGCTGCTTGCTCAAGGCGGGTGCCCCGCCGACCCGCACGCTCGACCCGGCCGGGAGCGCGGCTGCGAGCGTCCGTCCCTCCGCCTCGATGGCGTGCACGGTCTGGTTGCGGCCGTTGCGGTCGAGCCTGCCCAGGGTGACGACGATGAGCAGTCCGTGCCGGTCGGCGGCGAACAGCCGCAGGGCCGCCCCGCGGGGCAGGCCGGGTGCGAACGGCTGGGTGACCGTGTCCACGCCCGGCAGCCCGGCCAGGCGGGTGGCGCCGCGGGTCACGGAGGTCGCCACCGCGGCCGTGGCCGGATCGACGGGGCCGGTGGGCGCCCCCGCGCCCGCGCCGCCGCCGGCCAGCAGGCTGGCCGGCGGGATCAGCTCGGTCGGCCCGAGGTCCACGAGTACGTGCACCGTGCCGGCCGACCGGTTGCCATCCGCGAGCACCGCGTAAGCCCGGACGGATTCGGCGGAGTCGGGCACGGTGTTGCCGTCGAGGCGGTTGAACAGCGGGCCCAGTGAGGCCATGCCCGCGAGGACGGCGAGCACCCAGGCAGCGAGCACCCACCAGCGCCGCCGGAAGCACCAGGCTCCCAGCCGGCCCAACCAACCCCCGCCCACGCCCGGGCACTCTACGGGTCTTCGCGCCTGCGGTAGAGCCCGACACGGACGGCCGCCGTGACCGTTTTGGGCGCCGCCCAGGTCCCGGCGATGGCGGCGAGGTCGGCCGGGGAGCGGTGCCGGGCGCTCGGGCCCATCGCCACGACGGTCAGGGCGTCGGCGGGCGACAGGGTGAGCTCATGCGCGTACTCCCATGATCCCTCGGAGCGGAACCACCGGTCGAGGGTGCGCGACAGGCGGACGTCCTTGTCGGGGTCGACGGTCAGCAGGCCGAACGCGGACACCAGCTCCGCGAGGTGGTCGGCGCGGGGCGTGACGACGAGCAGCGCGCCGCCGGGGCACAGCACCCGGTGGAACTCGGCGCCGTTTCGCGGGGCGAAGACGTCCAGCACGAGCGCGGCGCGCCCGTCGCCGAGCGGCAGGCCGCGCCACGCGTCGCAGACCACCGAGGCCGCGCGCGGGTGCGCCCGGGCGGCCCGGCGCGCGGCGGCCTTCGACACGTCCAGGGCGAGGCCGCGCGCGGCCGGCAGCGCGTCGAGCACGGCGGCCAGGTGGTGGCCCGTGCCGCCGCCGAGGTCGACGACGAGGCCGTCGCCCGCGTCCGCGCAGTGCGCCGCCAGCGCGCGGCTGACGAAGTCGAACGCGCCCGAGTCGAGCAGCTGCGCCCGCGCGGCGACCTGGGCCGCGTCGTCGCCGCCGGGGGCGCGGCCGGCGAGCAGGTTCAGGTAGCCCTGCCGGGCCACGTCGAAGGAGTGCCCACGGGGGCACCGCACGGCCCGGCCGGCCGCCGCGAGCGGCCCGGCGCAGACCGGACAGCGCAGGTCGGGCAGGAGCTGGGCGAGCATGGGTCCTTCCGGCATAGGGTCTGTTCATGGTCGCACTCAGCGAAGACGAGATCCGCACCGCGCCCAAGGCGCTGCTCCACGACCACCTCGACGGCGGCCTGCGGCCCGCCACTGTCCTCGAGCTGGCCGACGAGATCGGGCACCCGCTGCCGGCGGCCGACGCGGGCTCGCTGGCGCGGTGGTTCGCCTCGGCGGCGGACTCGGGTTCGCTGGAGCGTTACCTGGAGACGTTCGCGCACACCGTGGGCGTCATGCAGACGCCCGCCGCGCTGCACCGGGTGGCCCGGGAGTGCGCGCTCGACCTGGCGGCCGACGGCGTCGTCTACGCGGAGGTGCGCTTCGCCCCCGAGCAGCACCTGGAGGCGGGGCTGACCCTCGACGAGGTCGTGGAGGCCGTGGTCGCGGGCTTCGTCGACGGCGCCGCGGAGGCCGCGGCCCAGGGGTACCAGATCCGGGTGGGCACGCTGCTCACGGCGATGCGCCACGCCGCCCGGTCGATGGAGATCGCCGAGCTGGCCGTGCGGCACCGCGACGCGGGCGTGGTGGGCTTCGACATCGCGGGCGCGGAGGCTGGCTACCCGCCCACCCGGCACCTCGACGCCTTTGAATACCTGCAGCGGGAGAACTTCCACTTCACCATCCACGCGGGCGAGGCCTTCGGGCTGCCGTCGATCTGGCAGGCGCTGCAGTGGTGCGGCGCCGACCGGCTGGGGCACGGGGTGCGCATCGTGGACGACCTGGATCTGTCCGATCCGGACAACCCGAAGCTGGGCCGGCTGTCGGCGTACGTGCGGGACAAGCGGATCCCGCTCGAGCTGTGCCCGTCGTCCAATGTGCAGACCGGGGCGGTCGCCTCGATCGCCGAGCATCCGATCGGAGTGCTGCGCGACCTGCGCTTCCGGGTCACGGTGAACACGGACAACCGGCTGATGAGCCGGACGAGCATGTCGCGGGAGATGGCGCTGCTGTCGGAGGCGTTCGGCTGGGGCTGGGCCGACCTGCAGTGGTTCACGATCAACGCGATGAAGAGCTCGTTCATCCCGTTCGACGAGCGGCTCGTGCTCATCAACGAGGTGATCAAGCCGGCGTACGCGAAGGTGCTCGGGTCATAGCGGCGACCTCCCGCAGGATGCGTCGCCCGGACGCGGGCCGGGCACCGAGGTCGCGCTGGCGGTCGCTGATGCCCGGCTCGGCGCGCATCAGGGCGTACCCGCGGCGCACGAGCAGCGCGGGCGGCTTGCGCTTCTCGGACAGGTCGCGGGCCAGGCGCCGCAGGTAGGTCACGGTCCGCGGGCGGCGCAGGGAGTACGCCCCGGCGAGCAGTCCCAGGCGGGCGCAGTCGGCGACCAGCTCGGCCGCGAAGATGCCCTCGGCCACGAACAGCGGGGCGCCGCCCAGTTCGAAGCGTCGGTGGCCGACGCACCGGTCGGCCCCGATGGCGTAGATGGGCACGTCGCAGGCTCTGCCCGCGCAGATTGTCGCGATCGCGGCCAGGGCGGCGTCGTGGTGCCACGAGGCGGGATCGTCCCAATCGACCGCGCACCCGACCGTGGGCAACGTGGGGTCGTCGCCGTCCTTGTAGAAGTCGTCGAGCGCGAGCACCGGCAGGCCGGTTTTGCGTGCGATATACGACTTACCGGAACCAGACGGACCGGCAAGAAGGACAACCCGGGCGATACGTGGCTCCATCGTGGATGCTCCCACCGCGCTGATGATTGACAGAGCGTGACCATCCCATCACGTCACGGGTCGGTCTTGTCCTGGACTTTCTCTTTGACACGCGGCGTGGTGGAATCTCGAAGTCCGGCCGCATCCTGCCGGACGGTGCGTGGTGCCTTGCGAACGGCCCGCGCGACAACGGTTGGGGAAGGGTGGCGAGATGAGCACACGACCGGAGGCCCCTGTGGCGGCCCCGTCTCGCTTCCGTGGCCCCATCGGCTGGCTACGGGACCGGCCGATCTGGACCAAGCTCGGTCTCATCATGATCGTGCCGATTATCGCCACGATCGTCGTGGGCGTGCAGGGCCTACTCGACCACGTCGCGAACGCCAACGCGGCCGACCAGGCCCGCAGCCTCGCCGTGCTCTCCGGCGACGCCGGCCGCCTGGTCGACGAGCTGCAGGACGAGCGGGCGGCCGCCATCATCCTGATCACGGCGCCGGACAGCCAGGTCAACGCCCTGAAGAACGCCTACACCGAGATCCAGGGGAAGACGGACGCCGTCAAGGAGGAGTACCGCTACCAGCGCAGCACGCTCGCGGACACGCCGAACAACGTCGACGTGCTGCTGGCGGACATCGAGGCCAAGCTGGCCGACCTCGCCACGACCCGCCAGGACGTGCTCGAGCGCAGCGGTGCGCGGGCCGACTCCGTGGGCAGCGACTACGACGGTCTCATCGCCAACCTGCTGCGGGTGCGCAACGTGTCGGCTCAGCTGTCGGGCACGCCCGCGCTGACCGACCGGATGCGGGCCGCCTCGGCCGTCGCGGCCGCGAAGGAGTACCTGTCCCAGGAGCGGGTCCTCATCCTGGAGGCGGTCCAGTCCGGCGAGTTCACCGAGCAGATGAAGAAGGAGTACATCGTCCTGCGGGACGCCTTCGCCCGCGCGATGGAGGACTTCCGCTTCAGCTCCAACTCGGCGCAGCAGCAGCTCTACAACGTGACGGTCGCCGGTCCGCAGTTGCGGGAGGGGCGCCGCTACGAGGAGATCATCGACAAGATCACCGGCAACACGATCCCCATGACCGCCGTGCCGGCGGCCAAGTGGGACGAGGCCATGGTCGCCCGCAGCGCCCTCATGAACGACGTCGAGGTGGAGCTCAACGAGCAGGCCACCACGTACGCGACCGACCTGGGCGACGCCGCCCAGCGGGCCGTGCTCATCGAGACCGGCGTCCTGCTCGCCACCCTGCTGCTCGGCGTCCTCTTCGCCTGGCTCGTGGCCCGCTCGATGGCCCGCTCGCTGCGTGACCTGCGCCAGGGCGCCCTCGCGGTCGCGCAGTACGGCCTGCCGCAGGCCGTCGCCCGGCTGCGCGACCCCGCCCTGTCGGGCCAGATGGCGCCGCAACAGATCGCCGCCCAGATCGCTGATCCACTACCCGTCCGCAGCCGGGACGAGTTCGGGCAGGTGACCGAGGCGTTCAACGCCGTCCACCTGGAGGCCGTCCGCACGGCCGCCGAGCAGGCCGCCCTGCGCGCCTCCGTCGCGACGATGTTCGTCAACCTCGCCCGCCGCTCGCAGATCCTGGTCGACCGGCTCATCGGTCACCTCGACCGGCTGGAGCGCGGCGAGCAGGACCCTGACCGGCTGTCCGAGCTGTTCCAGCTCGACCACCTGGCCACCCGGATGCGCCGTAACGACGAGAACCTGCTGGTGCTCGCCGGCGCCGACTCCACCCGCATCCAGCGCGAGCCGGCCGCCCTCGTCGACGTGCTGCGCGCCGCCCAGTCCGAGGTCGAGCACTACACCCGCATCGAGTTCGGCGTCGTCGACCAGGACGTCGAGATCGCCGCGCACTCGGTCAACGACCTGGTGCACCTCGTCGCGGAGCTGTTCGACAACGCGACGGCCTACTCGCCGCCGGACACCGCCGTCATCGTCGAGGCCCGCCGCATGGGCGAGCGCGCGGTGCTGACGGTCGAGGACCGCGGCATCGGCATGAGCTCCGAGCAGTACTCGGAGCTCAACGAGCGGCTCGCCTCGCCGCCCACGGTGGACGTCACCGTCTCCCGGATGATGGGCCTCGTCGTGGTCGCCCGCCTGGCCAACCGCCACGGCGTCCGGGTGGAGCTGCGCCGGGCCCCGGAGCGCGGCACGATCGCCGAGGTGCAGCTGCCGCCGGCGGTGCTCGTGCCCCGCGCGCTCGCCGGCCGTACGGCCACCCCCGCCGGCTTCCCGGCCTCCCGCCCGGCCCCGGCCGAGGTGCCGGCCCGGCCGGTCTTCCCCGCGCCGCTGGCGCTGGAGAGCGGCCCCGCGGGCGTCGGCGCTCCGGTCGGCGCCGGCTGGCCGGGACTCGACGCCGGCCATGGCGGCCCGCCGGACCTGTTCGGCCCCCCCAACGAGCCGTACCCGCCGACGAACTTCCCGATGGGCCAGCCCGGCTACCCGGGCGCGGACCCGCGCTACCCGGCCCCGGCCAGCGAAGCCCCACCGGCGCCCGCCACCCCGTTCGCGCTGTCGCCCGACACGCTCATGCCGCCGATGAACCTGCCGCCGTTGGGCGCCCCGCCCGTCGACGGCCCCGGCTTCGGCGGCAACGGGTTCGGGTCCAGCAACGGCTACGGCGCCGAGCCGCCCGTCCCGGGCAACGGTCGCACCACCGGCGGTCGTCCGCCGGCGTGGCACGACCTCACCGGCGCGACCGGCGGCCCGGCCGCCCCGCCCGCCGCTGCTCCGCCGCCGCCGCCCCCGGCCGAACCGGGCCGGTGGGGTGCCGAGCCGCTGCCGCAGCGGCGCCCCGGCGCCGAGGGCGAGGACACCCCGCTCATCCCGCGCCAGACGCCGGCCTCCCCGGAGGCCTTCGCGGGCCCCGGCAACCCGCCGTACGGCTCGCCGGAAGGCTCCGTGCCCGCCACCCCGTACGGCCTGCAGGCGCCGCCGTTGGGCCGGCCGGCCGAGGCCGACCACGCAGCGGTGCCCCGGCCCGCCGCGCCGCCCGCCTGGCCCCCGGCGTCGGCCCCGCCCGCGCCGCCCGTCGAGCGGGAGACCGCGTCCGACTACACGACCGAGCTGCCGCAGGTGGCCCGCGTGGACGCGCCCCCGCCGTCCGGGCACGCCGACTACTCGCAGTTGCTCGACGCGGCGCCGACGCCCCCGTCGCGGTACGCCGACGACCTGACGATGGAACTGCCGATTTTCCGGGAGCTGGAGTCGGCCTGGTTCCGCGTGACGAGCACGGCGCCGGACGACCTCGACCTGGCGGACGTCGCCTCGGCCACACCGGCGCCGGCCAGCGTCAGCCCGCCGGCGGCGCCCCCGCCGGCCGGCCCGGACGCGCCCTCCAACATCGATGTCGGCGGCGCGGAGCGTTACGTCATCGCCGGCGGTCTGCCGGGCTCATCGGCGACGGCGGCCGGGCGGCCAACAGGTCCTGGCGGAACCGGCGGTGCGAACGGGCCGGTTGGCGAGGTATCGTGGCGCACCATCGCCGACGATGGTTGGGCGGCGGCAGCAGAGGCGTCCAAGCCAAAGGATGGCGGCACGACTGACATGGGTCTCCCGAAGCGGGTGCCTATGGCTCAACTGGTTCCGGGCGGCGTGGACACCGCTTCGGCCGGGGCGCAGCGGCGTACGCCGGAGTCCGTTCGCGGTCTCCTCTCGGCGTACCACCGCGGCGTCCAGCGCGGCCGGTCCGCCCAGGGCAACGGCGACGCCGGCGCTCCGGGCGCCGGGGCTTCTACCGCACCACACCGTGGCAAGGAGCAGGAGGCATGACAACTACCCAGGATCTCGGTTGGCTCTTGGCCAACTTCGCCGACCGCGTGCCGGGCGTCGCCCACGCCATCGCGGTCTCCGCTGACGGACTGTTGCTCGCAGCCTCCCGTGACCTGCCACGCGACCGCGCGGACCAGCTCGCCGCCATCGCGTCGGGTCTGGTAAGCCTGACCCAGGGCGCCTCGCGGTGCTTTGAGGGAGGGGCGGTGCTGCAGACGGTGGTCGAGATGGACAATGGGTTCCTGTTCCTGATGTCCATCTCGGACGGTTCGTCGTTCTCCGTCCTCGCGGCCCGCACATGCGACGTCGGCCAGGTCGGCTACGAGATGGCGCTCCTCGTCGACCGCGTTGGCGAGGCGCTCACCCCGCAGCCGCGGTCCGCCGCATCGGTGATGGGCTAAGCCATCGGCCGGCGAGGAGCAGACGTCGACCGGCGCACGCCGGTACCGGGCACGGGCCAGCGTATGCCGGCCCGGCGAGTAGGAGGAGGTGACGGCATATGGTGATTCCGGGCGACGAACCGACGGGCAGTCTTGTCCGGCCGTACGCGGTCACCGGCGGCCGAACCCGTCCTCGGGTCGACATTGCGATCGAGGCGCTCGTCGAGACGACGGCCCGCGGTCGCGGAGGCTCAGGCGAGAGCATCGGCCACGGGCGCGAGCAGCAGTACATTGTGACGCTCTGCGACGGCCGCCTGCAGTCCCTCGCGGAGATCTCGGCTCGCATGCAACTGCCGCTCGGGGTGGCCCGGGTGCTCGTGGCCGATATGGCGGCCGACGGACTTGTCGCGATCTATGAGCCCGCCTCGCTCGAAGGTAACGACACCGTGGGCACAGAACTGCTGGAAAGGGTGCTGAGTGGACTTCGCAGGCTCTGACATGCACCGGCCCACTGCCGGCCGGGTGACGTCAGCGAAGATAGTCATTGCCGGTGGTTTCGGCGTCGGCAAGACGACGCTGGTCGGCTCGGTCTCGGAGATTACGCCGCTGACGACCGAGGCGATCATGACGTCGGCCGGTGTGGATGTCGACGACACCCGCAATGTGCCAGGTAAGACGACGACTACGGTCGCGATGGACTTCGGTCGTATCTCCATCGACCATGACCTGATCCTGTACCTGTTCGGCACGCCCGGGCAGACGCGGTTCTGGTTCATGTGGGACGAACTGGTGCGGGGCGCCATCGGCGCGGTCGTGCTGGTCGACACCCGCCGGCTGGCCGACTGCTTCGCCGCGATCGATTTCTTCGAGCACCGTCGCCTGCCGTACCTGGTGGCGATCAACTGCTTCGACGGGATGCAGTATCACGACGTCAACGACGTGCGTGAGGCGCTGGCGATCTCGCCGGACGTCCCGGTGTTCAGTTGCGACGCCCGCAGCCGGGAGTCGACGAAGAACACCCTCATCGCGCTGGTGGAGCACGTCCTGACGATGCGCCGTCACCGCGCGGTCGCGCCCGCCTGAGACAGAGCGGCGAAGCCGGCCCCACCTAGGTGCGGGCCGGCTTCCTTGCGTCTGGGGGCGGTTACTGGATGTGTGCGACCAGTGGCACGATGTGGGCGGCGAACTGAGCCAGTTCGAAACCGAGCCGCTCGCGCTCCGCCTCGGGCGTCGCCAGGAGGGTCAGGCACACGCGCGGCCCCACGGGGGCGGCCAGCAGCAGCCCGCGGTACATCTCCACCACGACATGCCGGGGCGCCCCCGTGCTCATCATGGTGCCCGCCCCGTCCGCGATGCTGAGCAGGCCCGCGCCGATCGTGGCGAGCTGTTCGGCCCGCTCGTCGGGCAGGCCTGCCGACACGGCCACGGTGACGCCGTCCACTGTCGACAGCACGGCGTGCACGGCACCCGGGGTGCGCGCCAGCATGCCGGCGAGCAGTGAGTTGAGGCTGCTGGTGTACGAGGCGGTGTTGGTCGTCACGGGCGCCGGGTCCGCTGGTCGGCGTGGTCGCGGCCCTCGCGGGAGCGCTGCTCCCGGTTGAAGTCCCACGCCCCGCGGTCACGTTGCCCGACCGCGAAGCCGCCGATCTCCTGACCTCGGCGCCAGCCCCGGAAGTAGCCCGTGGTGTGCTCGGCGATGCTCGCCGCGTCCCGCACGATCCGCAGTGGCCGCGCCTGGTTGGCCGGTGAGCCCGGCACCAGGTTGGCCTGCGGCACGCGCCGTGGCAGGCCGGCGAGCGTCTCGGCCCCGACGGCCGGCCGCGCGGCCTGCTCGGCCGCCCGCCAGCCCTCGTCGGCCAAGCTCACCCAGCTCAGCTGCTCCGGATCGCGGGGCTCGTCCTCGTCGAGGTGGGTGAACCACGCCGACCGGGCCTGCGAGAAGATCAGCAGGTCCCCGTCGGACTCGACGCCGACCGGCGCGCTGTTGATCGGCGCGAGGCGCTCCTGGCTGCCGCGTCGCGCCCGGCCATTGGCCGTCCGGCTGCCGTTGTTGTCGATGACCCGCAACTGCGGGGGGCCGAACCGCATCTCGCCCGTCGAGTCGGTCTGCAGCGGGTCGGTGAGCGGGTCCGGGGCCGGCAGCTCGCCGTAGTCCGGCGAGTCGACCAGGCGCAGCACGGGGGGCTCGTTCGGCAGGTCGTCGGACAGCCAGGGCGGCGTCACCCGGTCGCCGCCCGTGCCGCGATCCAGCGGGTCCACATCGAACGTCAGCGGCCGCGTGCCGTGGTCGTCCGCCATCGGGGCGTACGCCGCGCCGGAGCGCTCGTACGGGGCGGAGCGGCGCACAGCCATGTCGTCGTCGCCGCGCGGGGCCAGGGGCCAGTCGGCCCGGGAGCCGGGGGCCGGCACCCCGGGCATCGGGCCCGGCTCGGGCGGGCTCGCCATCGGGCCCGGCTCGGGCGCGTCGGCGAAGGCCGCCTCGCGCCACGGGGCGGGCTCGACCGGCGGCGTGAACGCGTGCCGGCGCGACTCGTCGACCGGCGGCTGGTAGCCGCCTCCGGCGAGGGCGTCGTAACGCCCGCCAGGCGCGTCGTGGCGGGCCGCGGGAGCCTCGTAGGACGAGGGGTCGTCGGAGCGGGGCCCGGCACCGTTACGGGCCGCCTCACGGCCCGGGTCGCGGGTCGGCAACGGCTCGGGGACGCCGCCGAACCGGGCCGGCTCGCCGTACGGTACGGCGCCGACGTGTGCGGGCGGGGCCTGGGCGGGCAGGCGCGGGTCGGGGTACCCGCTGGGCGCCTGCGGGCCGGGTGGGAAGGCGGGAGCGCCGGGATAGGCCGCGGGGCCGGCCGGATAGCCGGCGCCGCCGGGGTAGCCGTTGGTGCCGGGGTAGCCCGGCTCGGGGTAGCCGGGCGAGGCGGTGAAGCCGGGCGAGGCGGTGAAGCCGGGCGCGGCGGGCTGGCCGGGCGCGGGAGGGTAGCCGGGCATGGCGGGCTGGCCGGGCACGGCGGGGTGGCCGGATATCGGCGGCGCGACGGCCGGGAAGGCGGCGGCTGCCGGGGCGGCCGGGAAGGCGGCGGCCGCGGGGGCGGCCGGGAAGGCGGCCGGCGGGGGAGCGGCGGGAACCGGCCCGGCGGGCCCGGTGACCGGTGCCTGCGGGCCCGGGACGGGCGCGCCTGACCAGGGTGCGCCCGACTGCGGCGCGCCAGACTGGGGTGCGCCGGACATCGGGGCGCCCGAGAAGGGGGCGACGGGTGCCGCCGTTATCGGCATCGCGGACACCGGCTTGGCGACGGCCGGACGGCGGCGCGGGGCCGGGACGCGGGAAGCGCCCGAGTCCTCCGTCGCGGGCACGGCCGACAGCGCCCCGGGCCGGGCCACCGGCACGGGGGTGCCGGTCGCGCCGAGCCGCTCGACGAGCGTGCCCACGAGCGCGGTGGCCGACCGGTCGAACGCGCGGACCGCCGTGACGCACTGCCGGACGCTCTCCGCGACGACCGGGGCCCACTGCCGGCTGGCACCGCCCCGGCGCGGGGTCGACTCGGCGACGGCGACGCGCAGGGCCGTCACGGCCGCCGCGACAGTGCTCGGGTCGGTGGCTTCCGCCTCGGCGATGTCGCCGATGACGGTGGCATCCCGGTTGCGGCTCTGCGACGAGTTGCTCAGCAGCCCGGGCTCGGGCAGCCGGCCCAGCACCGCGAGGGGGATCTGCTCGGCCGGGTCCGGGAACGCGCGCAACGCCGCCGGGTACAGCTCGCGGAGCACCTCGCGCAGCGCGATCGCCGCGTTGTGGCGACCACCGATGACGGCGGTGTGCGCGGCCAGGATGGGCTTGAGCACGTCGAGGTCATGGTTGGCGCGGTGCGCGCCGATGGAAACCGCGCCGGCCTGCAGGGCGCGGGCCAGCCCGACCGCGCGCCGCTCGGCGGCCGGGGACTCCATCTCCTCCGGGGAGGAGTCGTCGGCGAACCGCTCCGCGAAGTCGTCGACGGCCGACTCGTCGTCGGCCACGCAGAGCCAACGGTTCGCGGCGGAGAGCAGTTGGGAGACGAGGTGGGTGGCGCGATCGGCGGCCACCGCTACCGGGGCGCCGCCGTGGGACCGTTCCGCGAGCAGAGCGGCGAGCTGTGCGTAGCCGACGGGGTCGTCGCTGATGTCACGGACCTCAAGCAGCCGGCCCGCGTCATCGACGACGGCGGCGGTCAGCCACGACGCCACCTCCGCCGCGGCAAGTCCGCAGTACACCCGCACCAGCGCCACGGCATCGTCCTCCTCCCCCAGCGAATGTGCTAAAGACCGATGTTGCCTGGTGGCGGTCAGTCGCGCCAGTCCACAGCGCCAGAGATCTTGCCGATGATCGTCCGCCAGCCGAGGGCGGCCTGTTGCTCACCGTGTTTGCGCAGTCGACGGCGTGCGAAGAAGGCTTTGGCGCCGCCCTCGTTCGCCGCGCGCATCGACTCATCGAGGTCGTCGAGCGGCGAACCGCTCGCGAGCGCGTTGACGATCGGCTCGATGCGCAGCGCGTACCCGAGGTCCCGAGCGATCTCGCCGGCCTTGATGATGAGGGTGTGGTCCCACACGTCGTGGCCGCCACGGAGGTTCTCCACGACCAGGTCCAGCTCGTACCGGTCCTCCTCGGACGGCTCGACGTCGTCGACCGTGATGCGCTCGACGAGGTCGGACCAGCTGTCGAGCTGGGAGAGGTCGTGCTCGGCGCCCGACTTGACGAAGTCGACCAGGCCCTCGGGGCTCTTGAAGAGGTAGACCTTGCCGCGGCGCCCCAGGAAGACGGGCACCTCCTCGGCGCCGGCCTCCTCCTCGTCCTCTTCCTCTTCCTCCTCGGCCTCGTCCGAGTCCTCGTCGGACTCGTCGTCGGCCGCGGCGGGCTCGTCCTCGTCGTCGTCATCCTTGCGGCCGCCCGCGGCGAGCGCCTGCTTGGTCAGCTCGTCCTCGTCGAACGGCTCCAGTTCGGCCTCGTCGTCGGCACCCGGCCGCCGCCGGGACGCGAAGACCTCCGCGGACGCGGCGTCGAAGTCGTCCCCGGAGCCGGACGCCGGGTCCGCTTCGGAGAGGGTCACCTCCGAACTCAACCGGTATGCCCGCAGGGTGTAACCCACACCGCTCGGCAGGGCGATCTCGACCGGGTCGATCTCGACATCGCGCCACAGCGTCGCGGTCGAGGTCGGCTCGTCGGTCTCGTCGGCGTGGTCAGACCGGGCCACGGCGACCTCCGTCAGTCAGTGGATGCTCATTCGGCAGTCGGACACGAACGCGTGTCGTGTCGACGACTCTGCGCACACCCTAGTCGCCCACCGCCAGACCGCGCAGGCCGCCCCGCCCGGGATCGCCCGCCGGCTAGACCCCCTTGGGGTGCCAGACCGTCTTCGGCTCCAGGAAGCCCAGCATGCGGTCCAGGGCGGGTTCCGCGGCCCAGTCCTCGGCGGCCGGCCGGCGGACCCGCTTCAGGTTCGCGGCGGCGGCAACTTCCAGGTCGCGGGCGAGCGCGTGGTCGTCGACGCCGGTGAGATCAATGGCGTTGACGTCCATGTGCCCGGCCAGCCAGGGGCCCATTTCGGCCGTCTGCCCGGTGAGCAGGTTGACCACGCCACCCGGCAGGTCCGAGGTGGCCAGCACCTCGGTCAGCGTGACCGCCGGCAGGGGCCGCGTGGGGCTGGCGAGCACGACGCAGGTGTTGCCGCCGACGATGACCGGCGCGACGACGCTGACGAGCCCGAGCAGGGACGAGTCGGCCGGCGCGACGACCCCGACCACGCCGGTCGGCTCGGGCACGGTCAGGTTGAAGAACGGCCCGGCCACCGGGTTGGCGTTGCCGTACACCTGGGCGAGCTTGTCGGACCAGCCCGCGTACCAGACCCAGCGGTCGACGGCCGCGTCGACGATCGCCTCGGCCGCGCCCTTGCCGACGCCCTCGCTCTCGCGCACCTCGGCCGCGAATTGGGCCCGCCGCCCCTCGAGCATCTCCGCGATCCGGTAAAGAATCTGACCCCGGTTGTACGCGGTGGCGCCCGACCACGCCGCGACCGCGCCCCGGGCGGAGCGCACCGCGTCGCGGACGTCCTTGCGGGAGGCGAGCGCGGCGTTGGCGAGGAACTCCCCGCCCGCGGAGACGATCTCGTACGAGCGCCCCGACTCGCTGCGCGGGAACGCCCCGCCGATGAAGAGTTTGTAGGTCTTGCGGACGGCCAGCCGGTCAGTGGGCAAGATAGGCCTCCAGTCCCTGCCGGCCGCCCTCGCGGCCGTACCCGGATTCCTTGTACCCGCCGAACGGCGCGGTCGGGTCGAACTTGTTGAACGTGTTGGCCCACACGACCCCGGCGCGCAGCTGGTCGGCGATGCGCAGGATGCGCGAGCCCTTCTCGGACCACACGCCGGCCGACAGCCCGTACGGCGTGTTGTTGGCCTTCTCCACGGCCTCGGCGGGCGTGCGGAAGGTGAGCACCGACAGCACCGGCCCGAAGATCTCCTCGCGGGCGATGCGGTGCGCCTGGGTGACCCCGGTGAAGATGGTCGGCGCGAACCAGAAGCCGCGCTCGGGCAGCTCGCACGGCGGCGACCAGCGCTGCGCGCCCTCCTCGTCGCCGGCGGCCGACAGCTCGCGGATGCGGTCCAGCTGGGCGGCGGAGTTGATGGCGCCGATGTCGGTGTTCTTGTCCAGGGGGTCGCCGACGCGCAGCCGCGCCATCCGGCGCTTGAGGGAGTCGAGCAGCTCCTCGGCCACGGACTCCTGCACGAGCAGCCGCGATCCGGCGCAGCAGACGTGCCCCTGGTTGAAGAAGATGCCGTTGACGATGCCCTCGACGGCCTGGTCGATGGGGGCGTCGTCGAAGACGATGTTGGCGGCCTTGCCGCCGAGTTCCAGCGTGACCCGCTTGCGGGTGCCGGCCACGGACTTCGCGATCTGCCGGCCCACCTCGGTGGATCCGGTGAACGCCACCTTGTCCACGTCGGGGTGCTCGACGAGCAGCCGGCCCGTGTCGCCGCCGCCGGTCACGATGTTGACCACGCCCGGCGGCAGGTCGGCCTGCTGGCAGATCTCGGCGAACGCGAGCGCGGTCAGCGGCGTGGTCTCGGCCGGCTTGAGCACGACCGTGTTGCCGCAGGCCAGGGCGGGGGCGATCTTCCACGCGAGCATGAGCAGCGGGAAGTTCCACGGGATCACCTGGCCGGCGACCCCGATCGGGCGCGGCTGCGGCCCGAAGCCGGCGTGCCGGAGCTTGTCGGCCCAGCCCGCGTAGTAGAAGAAGTGCGCGGCCACGAGCGGCACGTCGACATCGCGCGACTCGCGGATCGGCTTGCCGTTGTCGAGCGTCTCCAGGACCGCCAGCTCGCGCGCGCGCTCCTGCACGATGCGCGCGATGCGGTAGAGGTACTTGGCGCGCTCGGCGCCGCGCATCGGTTCCCACACCTCGTCGTACGCGCGCCGCGCGGCGGCCACGGCGGCGTCCACGTCCGTCTCGCCCGCCTCGGTGACCTCGGCGAGGACCTCCTCGGTGGCGGGGTTGACGGTCTTGCGGCCGCCCGTACCCTCGGTGAACTGCCCGTCGATGAACAGTCCGTAGGACGACCTGATGTCGACGATCGCGCGGGACTCGGGTGCGGGGGCGTACTCGAACATTTAGTCCACCGTGAAGTAGTCGGGGCCCTCGTAACGGCCGGTGGCCAGCTTGGTGCGCTGCATCAGCAGGTCGTTGAGCAATGTGGACGCCCCGAAGCGGAACCAGTCCGGGTGCAGCCAGTCGTCGCCGGCGGTCTCGTTGACGAGTACCAGGTATTTGATCGCGTCCTTGGTGGTGCGGATGCCACCCGCCGGCTTCACGCCGACCTGCCGGCCGGTCTGCGCCCGGAAGTCCCGCACGGCCTCCAGCATCACGAGCGTCACGGCCGGGGTGGCCGCGGGCGCGACCTTGCCCGTCGAGGTCTTGATGAAGTCGCCGCCCGCCAGCATGGCCAGCCACGAGGCGCGGCGCACGTTGTCGTACGTGGCCAGCTCGCCCGTCTCCAGGATGACCTTGAGATGGGCGTCCCCGCACGCCTCCTTGACCGCCACGATCTCCTCGAAGACCTCCAGGTACCGCCCGGACAGGAACGCGCCCCGGTTGATCACCATGTCGATCTCGTCGGCGCCCGCCTCGACCGCGGCCCTGGTGTCCGCCAGCCGGACG
This sequence comes from Luedemannella helvata, assembly GCF_039528415.1. Lineage (NCBI taxonomy): Bacteria > Bacillati > Actinomycetota > Actinomycetes > Micromonosporales > Micromonosporaceae > Luedemannella > Luedemannella helvata. The sequence continues at coordinate 125,764 of NZ_BAAALS010000001.1, read as the reverse complement.
TCCAGCGGGGCCTGGCCGGACGGGAAGGAGGTCGCGACGCTGGCCAGGTGCACGCCCGAGCCCCGCAGCGCCTCGGCGGCGGTGGGCACGAGGGCCGGGTAGACGCAGACGGCGGCGACGGCCGGGCAGCTCGGGTCGGCCGGGTCCGGCCGGCGCGCCTTGGCGCACAGCGCCCGGATCTTGCCAGGGGTGTCGGCGCCCTCCAGCGTCGTCAGGTCGACCATCCGGATGGCCAGGTCGATCGCCCATGCCTTCGCGGTGGTCTTGATCGACCGCGTACCGAGCATCGCGGCGCGCGCCTCCACGCCGACCTGGTCGACGCCGGGCAGCCCGTGCAGGAAGGTCCGCAGGGCCGCATCGGTTCGGGCCACGTCGGCCAGCGCGGGGACGGTCGCGGTCATACGGCGAGTCTACGCCCGGTGACCGATGCTCGATCTTGGTCTGGCGACCCGGTGCGCGACCTGCGCCGCGCGGGACCGGTAGGTTGCTTCACGTGGACGTACTCGTCGTGGATCATCCGCTGGCCCGCACGCGACTCACCGCGATGCGTGACGCGCGCACCGACTCGGCCGCCTTCCGGGCGGCGCTGCACGAGCTGACCACCATGCTCGTGTACGAGGCGACCCGCGGCGCCGACGTGGAGCAGTACCCGATCGAGACCCCGGTCGAGCCGACCACGGGGTTCCGGGTGGCCAACCCGCCGCTGCTCGTGCCGGTGCTCCGGGCCGGCCTGGGCATGTCGGACGCGGCGCTGGCGCTGTTGCCGGAGTCGTCGATGGGCTTCGTCGGGCTGGCCCGCGACGAGGAGACGTTCGAGCCCCGGGCGTACCTGGAGTCGCTGCCGGCGGACCTGACCGGATTGCCGGTGATCGTGCTGGACCCGATGCTGGCCACGGGCGGGTCACTGGAGCACTGTGTGCGCCTGCTCGTCGACCGCGGTTGTACGGACGTGACGGTGATCTGTGTGCTGGCCGCGCCGGAGGGCCTGGCGCGGCTGCGCGGGTCGGGCCTGCCGATGCGGGTGGTCACGGCGTCGATCGATGCCCGGCTCAACGACAAGGCGTTCATCGTGCCGGGTCTCGGTGACGCCGGCGACCGCCAGTTCGGTGGCATGCCCCGCTTCTGACCTGCCTCTTCGTGATGGGCAGACGACTAGCTACGGGTGGGTATACACAGCATGTATACCGGCACTGTATAGTGCCGTGCATGTCACTCGGACACACCTTCCTCGGCCTGCTGGAGACCAGCCCACGCCACGGCTACGACCTCAAGCGCGCGTACGACGACCTCTTCGGGCGCAGCCGGCCGCTGCCGTTCGGCCAGGTCTACGCCACGCTGTCGCGCCTGCTGAAGAACGGCCTCGTCGAGGTCGACGCCGTCGAGCCCGGCGCCGGCCCGGAACGCAAGCGGTACGCGATCACGGACGCCGGCGTCACCGACGTGCAGGCCTGGCTCACCCAGCCCGAGGCGCCCGAGCCGTACCTGCAGAGCACCCTCTACACGAAGGTGGTCCTCGCCCTGCTGTCCGGCCGGCCCGCCGCCGACGTCCTGGACATCCAGCGCACCGAGCACCTGCGACTCATGCGCGAGCTGACCCGGCGCAAGGCCAGCGGCGACCTCGCCGACCAGCTCATCTGCGACCACGGCCTGTTCCACCTGGAGGCCGACCTGCGCTGGCTGGAACTGACCGCCGCGCGCCTCGACCAGCTGGCGAAGGAGATCAAGCGATGACCGCCGTGATCGAGGGCGTCGACCTGCACAAGTCCTTCGGGCCCACCGCCGCGCTCGCCGGCGCCAGCCTCGCGGTCGCCCCCGCCGAGGTCGTCGCCATCATGGGCCCGTCCGGGTCCGGCAAGTCGACCCTGCTGCACTGCCTGGCCGGCATCGTGCCACCGGACTCCGGCCGGGTGGTCTACGACGGCCGGGAGCTCACCGGGATGTCCGAGCGGGAGCGCAGCGCCCTGCGCCGCGCCGAGTTCGGTTTCGTGTTCCAGTTCGGACAGCTGGTTCCCGAGCTGACCTGCCTGGAGAACGTGACCCTGCCACTGCGGCTCGACCGCGTGGGGGCCCGCGAGGCCCGCCGCCGGGCGGCGGAGTGGCTCGACCGGCTGGAGGTCGCCGACGTGGCCACCAAGCGTCCCGGCGAGGTGTCCGGCGGGCAGGGCCAGCGCGTCGCCGTGGCCCGCGCCCTCGTCACGGGAGCGCGGGTCGTCTTCGCCGACGAGCCCACCGGCGCCCTCGACTCGCTCAACGGCGAGCGGGTCATGCGGCTGCTCACGAGCGCCGCCCGGGAGACCGGTGCGGCCGTCATCCTGGTCACCCACGAGGCCCGCGTCGCCGCGTACGCCGACCGCGAGGTCATCGTCCGCGACGGGCACACCCGCGACCTGAGCACGGTGGCGGCATGACCGAACTGCTCATCGGGGCGCGGATGGCGGTCACGGGCGGCCGGGAGGGGTGGATCCGCACCGTCCTCACCGCGCTCGGCGTCGGGATCGGGGTGGCGATGCTGCTGCTCGCGGCGTCCGTACCGGCCGCCCTACAGGCCCGCGAAGCCCGAGGCGACGCCCGCAACGACCAATTCGGGTCGACCATCGAGCAGCCGGCCGCGAACACGCTGCTCCTCGCCGTCGTGGACACGGAGTTCCGGGGTACCTCCGTGCGTGGCCGGCTCGTCGAGGCGGAGGGTCCGGACGCGCCGGTCCTGCCCGGGCTGACGAAGCTGCCCGCGATCGGCGAGGTCGCCGTGTCCCCGGCCCTGCGGGACCTGCTCGCCACGCCCGACGGGCAGCGGCTGTTCGCACCCCGGCTCGGCGGCGCCACGGTCACCGCCACGATCGGCGACGAGGGCCTGCTGGGCCCCGGCGAGCTGGTGTTCATCCGGGGGGTTGACCTTGATCCCGCCGAGGCGAGCCGGCTCGACCAGATCGGCGACTTCAGCCCGGACGAGCCGCAGAGCCCGATCCTGACCTTCCTCGTGGTCGTCGTCTTCGTCGTCCTCCTGCTGCCCATCGGCGTTTTCCTGGGCGCCGCGGTGCGCTTCGGGGGCGAGGGCCGCGACCGGCGCCTGGCCGCAGTGCGGCTGCTCGGCGCGGACCCGCGGATGACGCGGCTGATCGCTGGGGGCGAGGCGACGGTCGGCGCGCTGCTCGGCCTCGCCGTCGGCGCGGGGCTGTTCGCGCTGGGTCGCCAGCTCGTGCCGCGGTTGACGTTGTGGGACATCAGCGTCTTCGCCGCCGATGTGCGGCCCGCCCCGGCGCTCGTCGTGGCCATCGTGGTGACCGTCCCGGCCGTCGCGGTCATGGTCAGCCTGCTGGCGCTGCGCGGCGTGCTCATCGAGCCGCTGGGCGTCACGCGCAAGGTCGGCGCCCCGCGCCGGCGGCTGTGGTGGCGGCTGCTGCTGCCCGGCGCCGGGCTGGCCCTGCTGTGGCCGCTCGTCGGCGACATCCGCGACGGCATGACGGACCTCATGATGTACCAGATCGCGGTGGGCGCGACCCTCATGCTGCTCGGCGCGGTCACGTTGCTGCCCTGGCTGGTCGACCTCATCGTGCGCCGGCTCGGCGGTGGCGTGGTGGCCTGGCAGTTGGCGGTGCGCCGGCTGCAGCTGGACAGCGCCACGTCCGCGCGCCTGGTCAACGGCATCGCGGTGGCGGTGGCCGGCGCGATCGGCCTGCAGATGCTCTTCGCAGCCGTGGAGCGGGAGTCCACCGTGGTCACCGGGGAGGACACGTCGCGCGCGCACGCCGTGGTGCTCCTCAGGGCGCCGGCCGGGGGCGCCGGCACGATCGAGCGTCAGCTGCGCGCGGTGCCCGGCATAGCCACGACCTCGACCACCACCATGCTGGTCAACGAAGTCGGCTTCCGCATCGGTGACTGCGCGGCCCTGGCGGAGCTGGCCGTCCTGGACCGCTGCGCGGATGGCGACACGTTCCTCGTCCAGGGCGGCGAGGGCGACGAAACGGAGCTGGTGACGCCGGGAACCCGGCTTCGGGTCGAGGAGAACCTCGCCTGGACGGTGCCGAAGTCCGCCCGTACGGTGCCCACCCGCGTCAACCCGACCGGTGGCCGGTTCAGCGGCATCCTCGCCACCCCCGGCGCCTTCCCCGACCTGGCGCGTCTGACCACTGGTTACGTGACGGCGTACCTCACGTTCGACCCGACCGAACGGGACGCCCCCGACCTGCTGCGCACCGCGGTGGAAGGGACCTACCCGGCCGTCCAGGTGTCGCTGCTCAGCGACACGCGGTACGGCGAGCGCTTCGCGAGCATCCGACAGGCGCTCCTCGCGGGCGTGGTGGTGACCCTGTTGCTCATCGCGGGCAGCATGCTGGTCGGCATCGTGGAACACCTGCGGGAGCGGCGCCGGCTGCTGGCGATGCTCGTCGCGGTCGGCACGCCGCGGGCGACGCTGGGCTGGTCGGTGCTCTGGCAGGCCGTGGTGCCGGTCGCCATCGGGCTGGTGCTGGCGACCGTGTTCGGGCTGAGCCTCGGCGCCGTGCTGCTGCGCATGACCGGCGTCGACTTCTCCGTCGACTGGTCGGTGGTGGGGCTGGTCACCGCGTTGGCGGCGGGCGTCGTCCTGCTCGTCACGACGGCCAGCCTGCCCGTCCTGTGGCGGCTGACGCGGCCGGGGGGCCTGCGGACCGAGTGAGGCCTACAGGCCCAGCGCCGTCTCGACCTCGGTGCGCAGGGCCGCGAGCTGGGCGGCGGTGCGTTCGCGTGCCGCGGCGACATCGCCGTCCACCACCGGCTCCACCACCTCCAGGTACGCCTTGAGCTTCGGCTCCGTGCCCGACGGACGCACGACGACGCGGGCGGATTCGGCGCGCACGATGACGACGTCGGCTTCGGGCAGCAGGTCCTCCAGCGCGGTCACCGGCTCGTCGAGCAGCGTGTCCGGTGGCCGCGCGCGGAAGTGGGCCATCGCCTCGCCAATCTCGCGCAGGTCGTCGACCCGGACGGAGAGCTGGTCGGTGGCGTAGACGCCGTACTCCGTGGCGAGTTCGTCGAGGCGGTCGGTGAGCGTACGCAGTTCGGTCTTGAGGCCAGCGGCCAGCTCGCACACCAGCAGGGCGGCCGTGACGCCGTCCTTGTCGCGCACGTGGTCGGGCGCCACGCAGTACCCGAGCGCCTCCTCGTAGCCGTAGACGAGGTCCTCGCCGGCCCGGGTGACCCACTTGAAGCCGGTAAGGGTCTCCGCGTACGGCAGCCCCCGGCGGGCGCACAGCTCGCGCAGCAGGGACGAGGAGACGATCGTCGTGGCGTACCGGCCGTGGCGGCCACGCCGCATCAGGTGGTCGGCGAGCAGCACGCCGACCTCGTCGCCGCGCAGCATGCGCCAGCTGTCGCCGTCGGGTACGGCCACCGCGCAGCGGTCGGCGTCGGGATCGTTGGCGATCGCGAGGTCGGCGCCGGCCCGCCGGGCCAGGTTGAGGACCAGGTCCATCGCCCCGGGCTCCTCCGGGTTCGGGAAGGTCACCGTGGGGAAGTCGGGGTCGGGGGTGGCCTGCTGCGGCACGACCAGTGGCGTGGCGAAGCTGGCCCGGGCGAACGCGGCCCCGACCAGGGCGGCGCCGACCCCGTGCAGGGCCGTGTACGCGACCGTGAGCCGCTCCCGCTCGGCCCGCTCCACGGTCAGCTCGTCGAGCACGTCCACCGCCCCGGCCAGGTAGGCGTCGACGATGTCCTCACCGAGCACGGTGCCGCCCGGGCCGAGCGGCACGGCCGACAGCGGGCCGACGGCCCGGATGGCGGCCTCGATCTCCAGGTCGGCGGGCGGCACGATCTGCGCGCCGTCGCCGCCCGGCCCGCCGAGCCCGCGTCCCAGATAGACCTTGTACCCGTTGTCCTGCGGCGGGTTGTGGCTGGCCGTCACCATGACGCCCGCGCAGGCGTCGAGGTGGCGCACGGCGAACGCGAGCACCGGCGTGGGCAGGGCGTGCGGCAGCAGCAGGGCCTGCCGCCCGGCGCCGCTGGCCACGCGCGCCGTCTCGGTCGCGAACTCGCGGGAACCGTGCCGTGCGTCGTACCCGATGATGATCGGACCTTGCGCGTCGCGGGCCGCGAGCCAGGCGATGAGGCCGGCGGCGGCGGCCCGCACGACGGCGAGGTTCATGCCGTTGGGGCCGGCGCGCAACGGCCCGCGCAGGCCGGCCGTGCCGAAGGTGAGCGTGCCGGCGAACCGGTCGGCGAGGTCGTCGGCCGTGGCCGGCAGGCGGTCGAGCAGCGCGCTCAGCTCGGCCCGGGTGGCGGGATCCGGGTCCTCGCCCAGCCACTGTTCGGCCTGCGTACGCAGCGTGTCAACCTCGGTCACGCCGTTGATACTACGGGCGGTGCTCAGGAGCTGAGCGTGAACGACCGCACCATCTCGTCATATATGATCTTGCTCTCCTCAAACGACCCGTCCGGCACGGTCAGGTAGAACGAGATGGCGCGGCTGTCCTGGACGATCGCGCGCCAGATGCCGTGTCGCATCTGCTCGCCCTCGCCGCACGTGTACTCCAGCTCGGCGCTGGCCACGCCGTCGAGGGCCCCCGCGGTGGTGAGCGCGACGCGGCGGTAGGGCTCGGGGCACGAGCCGTTCTTCAGCTTGCCCTCGGCCGCCCGCAGGAAGGCGGCCGCGGAGTCCGAGGCGGGTTCGTTGTTGATGCGGATCTTCCGGGCGCCGTTGGTCGAGTCCGGCGAGACGAAGTCCACATAGGTGTCGGTGTTGGCCTTCTTCCAGTTGTCCGGGACGTTGACCTGCAGGCCCCGGTCGGAATCGCGATAAAGCTTCACATCGGGGTAGAGCGACTGGCTCGCGGCCGGGGTCGCGCCCGTGCCGGTCGGCGTGCCGGCGCCCTCGTCGTCCCCGCCGAAGAGGCCGGTGAGCGCGCCGACGCCGGCGAGGACCAGCAGCAGCGCGAGCCCGGCCACGACGGCCGTACGGGCGAAGCCGGGGCTGCCGGGCTTGGCCAGGACCTTGGCGCGGTCCGCCAGGCCGAGCAGCGTCCCGCCGCCCACACCGGTCGACCGGGCGTGGCGGTGGCTGGGCGCGCGCCCGCCGGGGGTGCCGTAGGTGGCCGGCGCGGGCGTGGTCTCCAGCACCTCGGTTCCCTGCTGGAGGGTCGCCAGATGGTCGGTGAGCGACTGGCCCGGCGCGAGCATGGCCCGGCCGCCGACCTGGCCGGTGGGCGCCGGCTGGGCCGCCACCGCCGGCTGGGCCGCCACCGACACGGGCGGCGGCGACACGGGCGGGCGCACCACCGCGTACGGGTCCGTGTCGGGGTGGGTCGCGACCGACCGGCCGAGCGGGCCGTTGAGCAGGTCGCGCAGCATGTCGCGGGCCTGGTCGACCGTCCACCGCCGGGCGGGGTCCTTCTCCAGCAGCCCGGTGAGGACGGGCGCCAGCGGTCCGGACAGCCGCATCGGCCGGGGCGCCTCCTCGACGACCGCGCGCATGGTCTCGAACGGATCGGTCTTGTCGAACGGCGGGCTGCCCTCGACGGCGGTGTAGAGCGTCACGCCGAGGGAGAACAGGTCACTGGGCGGACCGAAGTGGCCGCCGACGGCCCGCTCGGGGGAGATGAAGTGCGGGGAACCGAGCACCATGCCCGGCGTGGTGAGGTTGCTCTCCTGGGGGAGCCGGGCCACGCCGAAGTCCGTGAGCACGCACCGGCCGTCCGTGCAGATGAGCACGTTGGCGGGCTTGACGTCGCGGTGCAGGACGCCGACCGCGTGCGCGACCTCCAGGGCGCCCAGCATGGCAATGCCGATCTTCGCGACGGCGCGCCCGGCCAGCGGGCCGTCCTCGATGATCATGTCGGCGAGGCTGCGTGACTCCAGCAGCTCCATGACGATCCACGGCCGGCCGCCGTCCGTGACCACGTCGTAGACCTGCACGATCGACGGGTGTGACAGGGCCGCGCACGCCCGGGCCTCCCGCATCGTCCGCTCGCAGAGCGCGGCCCGCTCGTCCGGCGGCATCTGCGGCGGGAGCAGGACCTCCTTGACGGCCACCTCGCGGCGCAGCAGCCCGTCCGTGGCGCGCCAGACCGTGCCCATGCCGCCGTGACCCAGCGGGATGCGCAGGGTGTAGCGGCCGCCGACGACCACGCCAGGAACCGCCCGGTCAGTGGGGCGACCGGGCGTCGGCTGTTCGTGGAATGTGGGGATATGGGTCGTCAACGCGGTGGGGCCGTCCTGCGAGGGGCCATGGGGTCAGGTCACTCTCGGGTCGGGTGCCGGGTCATGGAATTGCCAACGGAACTATCTTGCGTGACGTCGCGCTCCGAGGAAAGTCGGACCTCCGACGGGTGCCATCCGCAACCGTCCGGCGCGGGCAATATGATCTTCAGTTATGAACGACCATTCTGCGGATTCCCGTCACCGGACCAGCGAGTCCGGGCTGCCCCTGCACCCGGTGTACCGCGAAAGTGATCTGCCGCACGACCTCACCGCGCGGCTGGGCGAACCCGGATCGTTCCCGTACACCCGGGGTGTCTATCCCACGATGTACACCACCCGTCCGTGGACGATGCGCCAGTACGCGGGGTTCGGCACCGCCGCGGAGTCCAACGCCCGCTACCACCAGCTGCTCGGTGCGGGTACGCACGGGCTGTCGGTGGCGTTCGACCTGCCCACCCAGATGGGGTACGACTCGGACGCGCCCATCGCGCACGGCGAGGTCGGCAAGGTGGGCGTGGCCATCGACTCGATCGAGGACATGCGTCAGCTCTTCCACGGCATCCCGCTCGACAAGGTCAGCACGAGCATGACCATCAACGCCCCGGCGGCCGTCCTGCTGCTGCTCTACCAGTTGGTGGCCGAGGAGCAGGGGGTCGCGGCGGATCAGCTCAACGGCACGATCCAGAACGACATCCTCAAGGAGTACATCGCCCGGGGCACGTACATCTTCCCGCCGAAGCCGTCGCTGCGGCTGGTCGCGGACACCTTCGCCTACTGCCGGGCCGAGATCCCCCGGTGGAACACCATCTCCATCTCGGGCTACCACATGGCGGAGGCCGGCGCGACGCCCGCGCAGGAGGTGGCGTTCACGCTGGCCAACGGCGCGGCGTACGTACGGGCCGCCATCGACGCGGGCCTGGCCGTGGACGACTTCGCCCCGCGCCTGTCGTTCTTCTTCGTCGCGCGCACCACGCTGTTGGAGGAGGTCGCGAAGTTCCGCGCCGCCCGGCGCCTGTGGGCGCGCCTCATGCGTGACGAGTTCGGTGCCAAGGACCCGAAGTCGATGATGTTGCGCTTCCACACCCAGACCGCCGGCGTGCAGCTCACGGCGCAGCAGCCCGAGGTCAACATGATCCGGGTGGCGGTGCAGGCACTGGGCGCGGTGCTCGGCGGGACCCAGTCGCTGCACACGAACTCGTACGACGAGGCGATCGCGCTGCCCACGGAGAAGTCGGCCCGGCTGGCCCTGCGTACCCAGCAGGTCATCGCGCACGAGACCGACCTGACCGGCACGGTCGACCCCTTCGCCGGGTCGTACGCCGTGGAGGCCCTGACCGACGGCGTCGAGGAGGCCGCGACCGCGCTGATGGCCCGTGTCGACGAGTTCGGCGGGGCCGTGGCGGCCATCGAGGCCGGCTTCCAGAAGCGCGAGATCGAGACCTCGGCGTACCGGATCTCGCAGGAGATCGATTCCGGCTCGCGGATCGTCGTCGGCGTGAACCGGTACGCGCTCGACGAGGAGGAGCCCTACGAGCCGCTGCGGGTCGACCCGGCGATCGAGGCCGCCCAGGCGGCGCGCCTGGCGGAGCTGCGGCGTTCGCGGGACTCGGCGGCCGTCGAGCGCTCGCTCGCCGCGTTGCGTTCCGCCGCGGCGGGTACGGACAACGTGCTCCCGCCGATGCGCGAGGCGCTGCGGCAGCGGGCGACGGTCGGCGAGGTCTGCGACGCCCTGCGCGCCGAGTGGGGCGTCTACCGGCCCGCCGACGCCTTCTGATCCCCGAACGCGGTCGGCGGGGCCCGCGCTCACCTGATCGAGCGTTAACGGACACGCTGTGTGACTAATGTCGTGGACCGCGCGCCGTTTCCGGTTTCACCGTGCGTGCTCTTGCCAAGGAATGAGACGCTGTCCGTCGGTGTGGCGAACGTGAAAACGGGTAAGCGTGTCCGGAACATCCCCTGCTACGCGGTGGCAGGATAGGAGGGAATGGCCCAAACGTGACGCTGAGCAATGCACCTGGAACCGAAATGACATTGCGCAGCGTTACCGGCGCCGGACTACCCTGTGTGAGTCCCACCGGTTTGAAGGCAAGACACCATATTGACCGACTGAAATCGAGATGTCGTTGTGACGAGTGTGCTGACGCTGCCCGCGACAGCCGGCGGCGAACCTGAGCCAGCGGATCTTCCGGACGACCACGGCACATTCGGTTGTCCCGCCGCCTACGACCCGCGGCCGGCGCTTGACCGCTTCCTCGCCGTCCGGGGCGGGCACCTCATCGCCGTACGCCGTCACATCCACGCCAACCCGGAGCTGTCCGGGCAGGAGTTCGAGACCGCCGCCCTCATCCAGCGCGAGCTGACCGAGGCCGGCCTCAAGCCCCGCCTGCTGCCCCAGGGCAACGGCGTCATCTGCGACATCGGTACGGGCGACGGCCCGGTCGTGGCGCTGCGCGCCGACATCGACGCGCTGCCGCTGCCCGACACCAAGGACGTGCCGTACCGCTCGACGAAACCCAACGTCTGCCACGCCTGCGGCCACGACGCCCACGCCACGATCCTGCTCGGCGCGGGCCTCATGTTCGCCCAGCTGGCACGCGCCGGCCGGCTGCCCGGCCGGGTCCGGCTGCTGTTCCAGCCCGCCGAGGAACAGATCATGGTCCGTGAGGACGGTCTGCTCACCGGCGCGCCCGAGATCATCGCCGCGGGCGGCCTCAAGGACGTGACCCGGATCTTCGCCCTGCACTGCAACCCGCAGCTGCCCGTCGGCACGGTCGGGGTGCGCTCCGGCGCGTTCACCGCCGCGGCCGACACGGTCGAGGTGCGCATCACCGGGCCGGGTGGCCACACGGCCCGCCCGCACCTCACGGTCGACCTCGTGCACAGCCTCGGCCGGGTCCTCGTGGACGTGCCCGCGCTGCTGGACCGCCGCGTGGACGCGCGCGGCGGGGTCAGCCTCGTGTTCGGTGCGGTCCGGGCGGGCGAGGCGGCCAACACCATCCCGAGCGAGGGCTGGGCGCGCGGCACCGTGCGGACGCTGAGCCGTGAGACGTGGCGCGAGCTGCCGGCGCTGGTCACCGAGCTGGTGCAGAGCGTCGTGGCGGGCACGGGCGGCACCGCGCACGTCACCTACACCCGGGGCGTGCCGCCGGTCGTCAACGACAGCGCGGCCACGAAGCTCATCGCCGATGCCGCGACGGCCGTGCTCGGCCCGCAGGCGGTGCGCGAGGCCGAGGTCAGCATGGGCGGCGAGGACTTCGCGTACTACCTGGAGACCGTCCCCGGCGCGATGATCCGGCTCGGCGTGGGCCGCCCCGGCGCAGCGGAGACGTTCGACATCCACCAGTCCAGCTTCGACATCGATGAGACCGCGATCGGCCACGGCGTACGGGTGATGGTCTACACCGCGCTCGCGGCCCTGAGCCAACCGCTCTAGCCGACGACGCCCGTCCGGTGGCCGCGAAGGTCGCCGGACGGGCCGGTCGCCTCCTCGGATCACCCGCCGAACAGATTCCGGGATCTCGTATTCGTCTCATTTAGTCTGACTTCATGGCAACCGAGCTGCGGGTGCACGGCGTCTCCGGCGCCCCCGCGGAGGAGGTGCTCGACCGGCCCTGGGTGGGTCGTGTCGCGGGCGACAACGACGCCGGCTTCTACCGGCCCCGACCGGAGACCCACGCCACCACCGGTCCCGGCGGCGCGGAGCTGGAGGCCTACCGCTGGGGCAACCTCACCTCGGGCGCGGCCGCCCGCGCGCTCTGGCTGATCCTGCTGCCGTTCACCCTCGCGAACATGACCGTCTGGCTGCGGCCGCCGGCCGGCCGCGACGGGCGGGCCGTCGTGCGCGGGCTGTGCCGGCTCTTCGCGGTCTCGCTCACCGCCACGTTCGTCCTCACGGTCGTGGGCGTCGCGCTGGACCTGATCGCCTGGCAGTGCGCCACCCCGGGCTCCGACTGCCTGCGCAGGCGCTCCTGGCTGCGTCCCTTCTTCACCGGGTTCTTCGAGCCGACCAACCGGCGCCTCGCGCTGGCCGCGCTCGTGCCGCTCGGCGTGATCGCGTTGCTGTGGGAGCTGGCCCGGCGGTCGTGGGCGCGGTACGAATCGTTCCGCCCCACCGGCGAGCGCGCCGACGGCGACGGGCTCGCCTCGCCCACGTTCTGGCAGGGCCGGATCCAGGTCGGGCGCCTGCGCGCGTTGCACATCGCCGCGGCCCTCGCCACGGTCGACGCGGTCCTGCTGTACGTGCTCGTCCGCCGTGACCGGGCCGGCGGGTTCGCGGGGGTGGACCTCGGGCCGCTGTCCGCGTCGGCGGCGCGCGCGATCGGCGTGCTCCTGTGCGTACTCACGGGGGTTGTCCTCGGGGTGTGTGCCGCGGCGCTGCTGGCGCGCGGCATGGTCTCGCGCGACGAGCCCGCCCGGTGGGCCGGCCCGGCGGTGCGGGCGGTGCGGTGGACGGCCGTAGGGGTGACCGTAGCGACCCTCGGGTACGCGCTGCTGCCCCGCGCGCGGTGGCCCACGATGGGCGCGCTGCCCGGCTACGGGCCGCTGGTGACCGGGCTGTTCGCGGTCCAGGTCGGCCTGCTGAGCGCGCTGCTGCTCGTGGTGGCCGTACAGGTGGGCGCCGCGCGGCGGTACGGGCTGCTGCGCGAGCCGCTGCTCGGCGGGTTCGGCGCCCCCGTCGTCGGCTCCATCGGTCTCGGGCTGGGGATCGCGTTCTCGGCCGGGGTCACCTACCGGGTGGCCGACTACCTGGACGGCGCGGCCGTGCCCAGCCCCGCGGACTGGGCCGACCAGCCGGCGCGGCTGCGCCTGGAGCCGCCGCTGTCGTTCCAGTGGGCCGCGATCGGGTTCCTCGTCGCGACGATCGTGGTGCTGCTCGTCTACGCGTGGGTGCGGCTGGTCACGGTGCGCCGGCTGCGGGCCGGCGCCCGGGCCGCCACGGACGAGGACTTCCCCGGCGGCCGGGCGCGGAACCCCGCCCGGGCGGCCGCCGTGGACGACGCCGTGGCCGGCGCGCGGGCCACCGACCACATCGGACGGGCGATCGGCGTGGCGTGGGGCATCCTCGCGGTCGGCGTGCTGGTGGCCACGTGCCTGGCGTTGGCCGGCGTCGGCCCGGTTCAGCTCGCGCCGTCCGGGTCGCCCGGGGCGCGGATGCTGCACACCCTGACCAACGCCGGCACCTACCTCATCAGCCTCACGGTGATCGCGTTGGTGATCCTGGGGGTGCAGGCGTACCGCAAACAGCGGGTACGCCGGATCGTCGGCGTGGTGTGGGACCTGGCCACCTTCTGGCCGCGCGCCGCGCACCCGCTCGGCGTGCCCTGCTACGCGGAGCGGGCCGTGCCCGAGCTGGCGAACCGCGCGGCGTGGCTGGCGACCGAGCGGGGCGGGGTGGTGCTGTCGGGGCACAGCCAGGGCTCCGTGCTCGCGGCCACGGCGGTGCTGCAGGTGCCCCGGTCGGCCCGGTCCGGGGCGGCGCTGCTCACCTACGGCTCACCGCTGCGCCGCCTGTACGGGCGGGCCTTTCCGGCGTACTTCCACGACGGCGTGTTCGAGGAGATCAGCGGGGCGCTGGACCACGGGCAGCCGCGCTGGGTCAACCTGTGGCGGCGCACGGACGCGATCGGCGGGCCGGTCGCGCCGGGCGGGCGGGACGTGCGCGTCGTGGATCCGATCGCGTTCGATCCGCCGCCCGGCGACCGCGTGCCCCCGGTCATCGCGGGGCACTTCGACTACCAGTTGTCACCGGCCTTCGCCGTCGAGCTCACCGCCCTGCTGGACCGGCTTCGCCGCTGACGCGGGGACGGCGCGACGGCGCCGCAGCCAGAGGTAGAGCCCGACCGGGATGGCGACCGCGATGAGGAACGGCAGCAGCGCGCCGAGGATCGTCAACGCGACCTGCACGGCGGTCACGAAGGCGTGCCAGCCGGCCTTGAGGCCCGCGAGGAAGCCGGTCTCGTCCTTCTCCGGCCCGGGGGCCGGCTCGACCTTCCTGGCCGTCTGCAGCATCAGCGTGATCGTCGAGTACGACACCTTGTTGGCCATGTCGCGCTTGCGGGCCTGCAGGGTGGCCAGCTCGGTCTCACGCTTGGTCAGCTCGGACTCGACCGAGACGATCTCGCCGATCGTGTTGGCCTTCGCCATGAGCGCGCGGGTGCGGTTGAGGCTGGCCTGCTGCGAAGCGATGCGGGTGTCCAGGTCGATGACGGCCTCGGTCACGTCGGACGCCTGGCTGGACCGGTCGAGCTCCTTGCCGAGCTTGGCCAGCGTGTCGAGCGTGGTGGCGAACGACGCGGCGGGCACCCGCAGGACCAGTTGCGCGTGCGCGTCCGGGGAGCTGTAGACGCTGCGCTTGTCCGCGCCGACGTAGCCCTGGGCGCCGGTGACCAGGGCGACCGCCTTGTCGGCGGCGCCGGCCACGTCGGGGACCTCGACCGTGAGGGTGCCCGTGTAGATGATGGCCCGGTCCGTCTCGCCGGCCTGCGGCGCGTTGGCCGTACCGCCCGGCGCCGAGCCGGCCGTGCCGCCCTCCCGTGGCGCGGCCGCCTCGTCGCGGGCGGCGGAGTCCAGGTCGTTGCCGGCCTTGCTGTCGGCGCCGCCACCCTGCCAGGCGCCGGCGGCCGGGGCCTCGCTGGCGGAGTCCTTGGCGGAGCAGGCAGCGGCGCCGAGAGCGAGGGCGAGGCAGAGCGTTATCAGACCGAGGGCGCGGTGTTTGGTCATCGGATGTCCTCCCGTGCGAGTGGTGGGTCGGAGCGGCGATTGGATGCGCGACGGCTCCGCCCGGTTCCGTCAGCGTGGGATCGCGACATCACGGTTCGGCGACGGCCTAGATTAGGGACTGGTCACAGTTGCGAGGAGGCAGCGTGCGCTTCGTCAAATATTCACACTCGTGTGTCCGGATCGAGACCGGCGACGCCGTGCTCGTCATCGACCCCGGCGCGTTCAGCGAGGCGTCGGCGCTGGACGGGGTCGACGCCGTGCTCCTCACCCACGAGCACTTCGACCACCTCGACATCGACAAGCTCACGGACGCCCTGGCCCGGCGCCCGGAGGTGCGCATCTTCACGCACGCCGACGTGGTCGGCAAGCTCGGCGACCTGTCCTCGGTGACCACCACGGTGGCCTCCGGTGAGCGGTTCACGGCGGCGGGCCTGCCGGTGCGGGCGTTCGGCGGGCTGCACGCCGAGATCCACCCCGACATCCCGCGCGTGACCAACCTCGGCTTCCTGGTCGCGGACGCCCTCTATCACCCGGGCGACTCGTTCGACCTGCCCGGCGAGGTGACCGGCGTCGACACCGTGTTCGTCCCGGTGTCCGGACCGTGGCTGAAGCTCTCGGAATCGGTCGACTTCGTGCGCGCGATCCGGCCGCGCCGGGCGGTCGCGCTGCACGACTGCCTGCTCAGCGACGCGGGGTTCCTCGTCACGGACGCCAACATGAGCAAGCTGTCCGGGTGCGAGTACACGCGCCTCGCGACCGGCGCGGGCCTGGCCGTGTCCGCTGTGGACTAGCGCGTGTCCTGCCGACCGGTCGTGGACGCCGCTGTCAGACGGCCGCCAGTGCGGTCGCGAGAGCGTCGTCGGACGCCACCTCGACGTCGGGGATGATGCCGACGCCCTCCCAGTTGGTGCCGGTGAGGGGGTGGATCGCTCGGGCAACCGGCACGGTGAGTTCCAGGTGCGGGCCCAGGCGCACGCCGACGCGCGGGTGGGCGCCGCCGCGCGTGCGTTCACCCACCACGGTCGCCCGTCCCACGGCCTGCAGGTCGTAGGCGACGGCCTCGCCGCCGGAGAAGGTGTGCGGGCCGACCAGCGCGTAGACCGGCTTGTCCCGGCCGAACCGGCGGCCGGGCACCCACGGCAGCGTCCACGACTGCACGGTCCGGTCGAGTTCGCGCTCGTAAACCGACCCCAGCTGCGTGGGTTCGTGGTCGAACAGGTAGCTGAGCAGCAGCGTGACCCCCGTGGGGTCGCCCCCGACGCAGCCGCGCAGGTCGAGGATCAGCGCTCGCGCCTCGGCCACCAGGGTCATGGCCGCCGCGATGTAGTCGCCGGACACGGCGGCGGGCAGCAGCATCGGACGCAACTCCAGGTAGCCGACGTCGCCGTCGAGCCGCTCGACGCGCCCGATGCCGCCGGCGTGGCGGGAGGCGAGCTGTGCCACCTCGGCGTACCCGAACGTCTCCTCGGCCTCGGGCAACGGCTGCTCGTGGTGGATCAGGCGCAGGTGCTTGTCGCCGTTGACCGCCTGCAGGTCGGCGGTGACCCGCGCGGCGAGCACGCGTTCGTCGGCCGCGTCGGCGTAGTGGCCCTGCGCCAGGCGGGTGGCCAGGAGATCGCCGATCTGCTCAGCGACGTCGGGAAACACGTATCGCTCGCGGAGGTGTGTCCGCGTCGCGTCGATCATCGCGGCGGTGTCCATGCCGGTGAGTAGACCAGCGGCTCGATTAAAGCGTCAAGGGTTCTAGACTCTTTCGTATGGAACCGTTCGAGGTGGGCTCGGCCGCGCAGTACAGCGCCCTCGGCCATCCGCTGCGCCTGAGGCTGCTGCTGGCGCTGGGCGCCAAGCCCGCGACGATCAGCCAGCTCGCGGCCGAGCTGGGCACCCGCAAAGGCAACGTCGCGCATCATCTGGGGGTGCTGCGCGAGGCCGGCCTCGTCGTCCTCGGCGGCACCCGCCAGGTGCGCGGCGGCACGGAGCAGTACTACGAGCGCGTCGCGGAGAAACTACGGCTCGGCGGCGAGGACGACGCGCGCCGGGAACTGACCGTGCGGCTGCTCAGCGAGGAGATCCGCCAGGCGGAGCCCGACCCGTTTCTGGTCCTGCGGCGGGTACGCCTGACCCGCGAGCAGGCGCGGCGGCTGACCGCGACGCTCGGTGAGCTGGTCGAAGGGCTGGAACCGGCGGCCGACGAGGAGCCCCGCTTCAGCGTGCTCGTCGGCGTCCTCGGTCCCCGGGAGTAGCCCGAGCGTCCACCATGGACCGAGGCCCGGCGGGCGCGCGCGCCGCGCGCGAGGCAGAATCGGCGGCGTGACCCCCGAGCTGTGCGCCGCGGCGACGAAACGCGCCGTCCTCGCTCTCGGTTCCACGTTCGCTCTGCAGGCGACAACCCGCGAGCGGGCCCGCACCCTCGGCCTGTCGCCGTGGTCGCTCTACGTGGCCGGCCGAGCGGGCGTGCTCGGGCACGACGTACGCCCGGACGCGGTCGCGGCGGCACTGGGCTTCATCGCCCCGGAGGCCGTGCGCCGCGGCTGGGAGCCCACGCTGGTCATCGGCCCCCTGGCGGTCGCCGAGCTGTGCCTGGAGGAGTGGTGCCGGTGGGGCGCGGTGGCGCTGCACGGCGTCGCCGGCCTGGACCGGCTGGCGGCACTGGCCGAGCGGGTCGTGCTCGCCGCCGACCCGGGTGCCATGCCGTTGTTCGCCGCCTGGCGCGCCATGCCGCTGCCGGACGACAGCCCGGGCGCCCAGCTGGCCGTGCTGCTGCACCTGCTGCGCGAACACCGGGTCGGGGCGCAGTTGCTCGCGGTCCGCTCGGCGGGACTGCGCCCGATGGAGGCACTCATCGCCGGGCCGGAGGGCGAGGACGGCGCGTCCGCGTACGGCTGGGAGCCCCCGTACCCGCCCCGGATGCCGCTGCTGCGCCGGTTCGTGCACGCCGACGGGGTCGCCGACCGGATCGTCGCCCAGGCGCTGCGCGACCTGACGCCGGCCGAGCGCGCCGAGCTGGTGACCTTTCTCAAGATCGCCTCAGCGGTGGCGCGCTAGCGGTCAGTCCCGGGTTGGGCGGCCGCGCAGGTCGGCGACGTAGTCGTCCGGGGCGCCGGCCTTCTCGGCCGCGTTGGCGATCTCCGAGACGTACCAGGAGGTGGGCAGGCCGCCCTCGTAGCCGTCCAGCACATACACCCAGGCGGTCACCTCGCCGTCCAGGGTCGCCACCCGCACGTGCAGCTTGCGGTACGTGTCGGCGGTGAAGCCCTCCAGCTCGTCGAGCTGTTCCTCGTCGGTGGACTGGATGTCGTAGAGGGCCACGAACACCCGCCCGCCGGGATCCTCGACGACCGTGGAGACCGCTCCTTCGTGCCCGAGCAGGTCGTCACCGCCGAAGGTGAGTCGCCAGCCCTGGAGCCAGCCGGTGCCGACCAGCGGCGAATGGGGGCAATATGCCCGCATTCGTCCGGGGTCGAGGTTCGAGCCGTATGCGGCGTACAAGCGCACGGCGATGACGATAGTCCTTTTGGGCGTAAGGGAGAATGCGACGGACCGTAGTCATCTCTACGGAGGGCGTGTCGGACCCTGGCAGCGGGCACCTAGGGTAGGTCGCAGACCTTTCGGAGAAGTCGGAGACGCGATCATGAGCCGCATTGTGATCATCGGTGGGGGCCCGGCGGGCTACGAGGCGGCCCTGGTCGCCGCCCAGCTGGACGCCGAGGTGACCGTCGTCGAGGCGGACGGGGCGGGCGGCGCCTGCGTGCTCTCCGACTGCGTACCGTCCAAGACCTTCATCGCCTCCTCCGACGTGGTCACCGCCTTCCGCGAGGGAGGCGACCTGGGCGTGATCAACGACAACCCGGAGGAGGTCTGGGTGGACGCCCAGGCCGTCCACGCGCGCGTCAAGAAGCTCGCGTTGGCCCAGTCGCACGACATCGCCACCAAGCTGACCAAGGCCGGCGTGGAGCTGGTCGCCGGCACCGCCCGGCTCGGCGACGACGCCCTCGGCCACCGGCACCCGGTGATCATTACGCCGGCCGGCGGCGACGAGTACAGCGTCGACGCCGACGTGGTCCTGATCGCGACCGGCGCCACCCCCCGCGTCCTGCCCGACGCCCGCCCGGACGGCGAGCGGATCCTCACCTGGCGCCAGGTCTACGACCTGCCCGAGCTGCCGTCGAAGCTGGTCATCGTCGGCTCCGGCGTGACCGGCGCCGAGTTCGCGAGCGCGTACCTCGCCGCCGGCGTCGACGTCACCCTCGTCTCCAGCCGCGACCGGGTCATGCCGCACGAGGACGCCGACGCGGCCATGGCGATCGAGAACGTCTTCCGCGCCCGCGGCATGACCATCCTCGGCAACGCCCGCGCCGAGTCGGTCACCCGAACGGCCGACGGCGTCCTGGTCACCCTCGCCGACGGGCGTACGGTCGAGGCGTCGCACGCCCTCATGGCGGTCGGTTCCGTCCCCAACACCGGTTCGCTCAACCTCCAGGGGTACGGGGTGACGGTCGCGCCCGGGGGTTACGTACAGGTCGACCGCGTCTCCCGGACGAACGTGCCCGGCGTCTACGCGGCCGGCGACTGCACCGGCGTGCTGCCCCTGGCCAGCGTCGCCGCCATGCAGGGCCGGGTGGCCATGTGGCACTCCCTCGGCGAGGCCGTCATCCCGCTCAAGCTCAAGACCGTCGCCGCGAACGTCTTCACCGACCCCGAGCTGGCCAACGTCGGCGTCTCGCAGAAGGAGGTCGACTCCGGCAAGGTACCCGCCCGCACGGTCATGCTCTCGCTGGACGGCAACGCCCGCGCCAAGATGGCCAACGTCACCGACGGCTTCATCAAGCTGTTCTGCCGCCCGGCGTCCGGCCTGATCATCGGCGGCGTGGTCGTGGCCCCGAAGGCCAGCGAGCTGATCCTGCCGATCTCCATGGCGATCGAGAACCACCTGACGGTCGACCAGCTGGCCCACACGATCACGATCTACCCGTCCCTGTCGGGCTCCATCGCGGAGGCCGCGCGCCAGCTCATGCAGCACGAGTTCGAGTAAGGGGAACGTAGATCTCGCGGTTGTGGTCCGCGACGGCGGCGCTGGTGAGCGTCGCCCGCAGGGGGATCACGTCGAAGGCCACCCGCGCGCCGGTGGAGATCGCGTCGCCCCGGGCCGTCATCGACAGCGTGCAGTGCGGCACCCATACGCCCGGGCGGTACAGCGGCCAGAACTCCACCCCCGCGGCGTCCAGCCGGCGGACGACCTCGGCGTGCAGCTCAAGCAGCGGGTTCGTGGGCGCGGGGCCGAGCCAGAGGACGCCGCCGGGGAACTGCCCCACGTGCCCGAACGTCAGCTCGATCGGTGGCGGCACCGCCAGACCACTGAGGGCGTCGTTGATGGCGACCGGGTCCAGCTCGTGGGCCGCGACGAGCGACACGTGCGGGCGGTGCCTGCCGTGCGAGTGCTCGCCCTGGTTGTTGACGCCCGCGGCGGTCAGCGCCCGCCACAGCGTCTTGATCCGCTGCTCGGCGACGGTGTCGAAATACAGCTCCAGGGCGGCGACCATGCCCCGCAGGGTAACCCCGTCCCGATAGGACACGGCCGCATCCCCATTGTTGGCGCCGTTTCCGGCGTACGCTGTGTCGCGTGCTCGTGGTGACCTCCAACGACATTCCCGGTTACGAGGTGCTCGCCGTCTACGGCGAGGTCTTCGGCGTCACGGTCCGGGCCCGCAATGTCGGCGCCGGCTTCACCGCGAGCTTCCGCTCCATCGGCGGCGGCGAGATCCCGGAGATGACCACGCTGCTCCTGCAGAGCCGCAACGAGGCCATGGGCCGCATGATCTATCAGGCGCAGCAACGGGGCGCCAACGCCATCACGGCCATGCGCTTCGACAACGGTGAGATCGCCGGGCGCTGGACGGAGATCTGCGCGTACGGCACGGCCGTGTGGGTCGCCCCGGTCACGGACGCCGCCAAGCGCCAGTACGAGGCCCTGGTCGCGGCCGGCCGCATGCCCCACCAGCAGCAGTACGCCACCAACATCAGCGAGTACGGCCCGCCCCCCAGCCACTAGCCACCCAGGGCCGCCGATACCGGGGCCTGACGTGGCCGCCGACCGGCCGCGTGCGGTGAGGCGCGCCAAAGTCGTAGTTCTGGCGGGGTGTGGGCGGCTGCTGTTCGCCATAGTCGTGCTTTTGGCGGGGTGGGCCCGGCTGCTGTTCGCCAAAGTCGTGACTTTGGTGGGGTGGGCCCGGCTGCTGCTCGCCAAAGGTGTGACTTTGGTGGGGTGTGG
>NZ_BAAALS010000001.1:0-104509 GCF_039528415.1 Luedemannella helvata | reverse complement strand
GTCGTGCTTTTGGTGGGGTGGGCCCGGCTGCTGCTCGCCAAAGGTGTGACTTTGGTGGGGTGTGGGCGGCTGCTGTTCGCCATAGTCGTGCTTTTGGTGGGGTGGGCCCGGCTGCTGCTCGCCAAAGGTGTGACTTTGGCGGGGTGGGCCCGGCTGCTGCTCGCCAAAGGTATGACTTTGGCGGGGCGTGGGGGGCAGGCACTCGCCAGAAGCGTGCCTTTGGCGGAAGCTCGTCTGCCGCACCCCGCCAAAGTCGTGACATTGGCGGGGTGCGGCAGCGGGGATGCGGCAGCGGGGGTGGGGCAGCGGGGATAGGGCAGCAGCGGGTGGCGGGGCCGGTGCGTCAGGCGGGGCGGGTGGGTCGCGGTGTCAGCTGATGTGGCAGATCACCGCGCCGGTCGCCAGGGTCTCGCCGATCTTGGCGGTCAGTTCGCGGATCGTGCCGGCGCGGTGGGCGTAGAGGGGCTGCTCCATCTTCATCGCCTCGACGACGATGACCAGATCACCCTCGGCCACCTCGTCGCCGTCCGCCACCGCGATCTTTACGATCGTGCCCTGCATCGGGCTGGTCAGGGACTCGCCCGTCGCCGCGTGGCCGGACCGGCCGCCGGTTCGGCCGCCACGCCGGTGCGGGCCGGACCCGCCGGCCGCCTCCGCGCCCCTGCCGCGCGCTGCGGGCGCGGCAGGACCACCGAGCGCCAGGTCGGCGGGGAGGGTGACCTCCAGGCGCTTGCCGGCGACCTCGACCACGACGGACGTGCGGGTGTCACCCGCCGCCGGGGACGGCGCCCCGGCCGTATGCGGCGCGACCTCGCCCGTCCATTCCGTTTCGATCCAGCGGGTGTGCACGCGGAACGGCTCGTCCGTGAAGGCGGGGTCGCGGATGACGAGGCGGTGGAACGGCAGCACCGTGGCGATGCCCTCCACGACCATCTCGTCGAGGGCGCGGCGGGCGCGCTCCAGCGCCTCCTGTCGCGTCTCGCCGGTGACGATCACCTTGGCGAGCAGGGAGTCGAAGTTGCCGCCCACGGAGTCGCCCGCGGTCACGCCGCTGTCGACGCGTACGCCCGGGCCGGTGGGAAGGACCAGCGCGGAGATGAGGCCGGGCGCGGGCAGGAAGCCGCGACCGGCGTCCTCGCCGTTGATCCGGAACTCGATCGAGTGCCCGCGCGGGGTCAGGTCAGCCGCGTGGCGCAGTTTCTCGCCGGCGGCGATGCGGAACTGTTCGCGGACGAGGTCGATGCCGGCGGTCTCCTCGGTGACCGGGTGCTCGACCTGCAGGCGCGTGTTGACCTCGAGGAAGCTGACCGTGCCGTCGCGGCCGACGAGGTATTCGACCGTGCCGGCGCCGTGGTAGCCGGCCGCCAGGCAGATCGCCCGGGCGCTCGTGTGGATCTGCTCGCGCTGCTCAGCGGTGAGGAACGGCGCGGGGGCCTCCTCGACGAGCTTCTGGTGGCGGCGCTGCAGCGAGCAGTCGCGGGTGCCGACGACGATGACGTTGCCGTGCTGGTCGGCCAGCACCTGCGCCTCGACGTGGCGGGGGCGGTCGAGGTAGCGCTCCACGAAGCACTCGCCGCGCCCGAACGCGGCGACGGCCTCGCGGGTGGCGCTGTCGAACAGCGCGGGGATCTCCTCCAGCGTGTGGGCGACCTTGAGGCCGCGCCCGCCGCCGCCGAAGGCGGCCTTGATGGCGACGGGGAGGCCGTGTTCGCGGGCGAACGCGACGACCTCGTCGGGGCCGGAGACGGGGTCGGTCGTGCCGGCGACGAGGGGGGCGCCGACCCGCTGGGCGATGTGCCGGGCGGTGACCTTGTCACCGAGGTCGCGGATGGCCTGCGGGGACGGGCCGATCCAGGTCAGCCCGGCCTCGATGACGGCGGTCGCGAAGTCGGCGTTCTCGGCCAGGAAGCCGTAGCCGGGGTGGACGGCGTCCGCGCCCGCCCGGCGGGCGATGTCGAGGATCTTGTCGATGCGGAGGTAGGTGGTGGCGGCGATGTCGCCGTCGAGGGCGTATGCCTCGTCGGCGAGGCGGGCGTGCGGCGCGTCGCGGTCGCTGTCGGCGTAGACGGCGACGCTCCGCAGACCGGCGTCCCGGCAGGCGCGGATGACGCGGACCGCGATCTCGCCCCGGTTGGCGATGAGGACTGTATGCACGCAGGTCAGCTTAGGTTCCCGTCCTGAAGACGGTCGACATGGCAGCTTAGTCAAGTTTGGCTATTACGCTTTAGTCATGTCGACGACCCGTCTCATGATCCTCGGCCTGGTGCGCTGGTTGCAGCCCGTGCACGGGTACTACGTGCGCCGCGAGTTGGAAAGCTGGAACGTGGAGGAGTGGGCCGCCATCGCGCCCGGCTCGATCTATCACGCGCTGCGCAAGCTCAGCCAGGAAGGGCTGCTGGAGGAGGTCGGTACCGAGCAGGTGTCCGCCCGCCCGGCCCGGACGTCCTATCGGGTGACACCTGCGGGCGAGCAGGAGTTTCAGGAGCTGCTCCGGCGGTACTGGTGGGACTACAAGGCGCCGGTGGACCCGTTCCAGGTCGCGTTCTCGTTCATCTGGTGCATGCCGCCCGAGGAGGCGGCGGCGGCGCTGCGGCACCGTGCCGCGCGGCTGCGCGCGGTGTCGGGCGGCCAGGCGGCGATGGTCGAAAGCGAGTTCATGCGGGCGAACAAGCCTGTTCATGTCGCCTGGATGTTCGAATTGTCGGTGGCCCGTGCTGAACTCGAAGCCGACTGGTGCGAGCGGATGGCCGACCGGATCGAGGCGGGCGAGCTGCGGGGCGACTGGGAGCCGGTGGGGTTTGACGAGCGGGTCGAGGCGGGACGGATCGTCCGGGAGGCGGCATCGCGATCTAACGAGAAATAACCAATGTTGACTACGACAGCTATATCGCGATAGCGTGCTGAGCGTTCACCGGACGGGAGTTAATATGATCAAGACAACTGGCCTGCGGAAGTCCTTCCGTAGCCGTGCGGGACGGGACACGACCGTGGTCGACGCCGTCCGCGGCGTTGATCTCCAGGTGTCCGAGGGCGAGATCTTCGGGTTCCTGGGCCCCAACGGGGCCGGCAAGACGACCACGCTCCGCATGCTCGCCACGCTCATCGAGCCCGACGGGGGCGACGCCATCATCGCGGGCGCCAACCTGCGCACCGAGCCCGGCGAGGTGCGCCGGCGCATCGGCTACGTCGCCCAGGGCGGCAGCACCTGGGACGACTCGACCGCGCGGGAGGAGCTCGTGCTCCACGCGCGCCTCTACGGCCTGAGCAAGGCCGAGGCCCACCAGCGCGCCGCCAGGGCGCTGGAGGGCTTCCAGCTCGCCGAGTACGCCGACCGCAAGTGCAAGACCTACTCGGGCGGCCAGCGCCGGCGCGTCGACATCGCGCTCGGCATCATCCACCAGCCCAAGGTCGTGTTCCTCGACGAGCCCACCACCGGCCTCGACCCGCAGAGCCGCGCCCACATGTGGGACGAGATCCGCCGGCTGCGCACCGAGGGGCTGACTGTGTTCCTCACCACGCACTACCTCGACGAGGCGGACGCGCTCTGCGACCGCATGGCGATCATGGACCACGGCGAGATCGTCGCCGAGGGCACTCCCGAGGAACTCAAGCGCGAGATCTCCGGCGACGTGCTCAACCTGGGCCTGCCGGCCGGCGTCGCTGAGCGCGCCGGCAAGGTGCTCAACGCGGAGGAGTTCGTCCGCAAGCTGGAGGCCATGGACGGCGGCGGCCTGCGGCTCTACGTCGACGACGGGGCGATCGCGATCCCCCTGGTGCTGCGCGCCCTCGACGGCGCCGGCCTCGCCCTGAACACCATCGAGCTGCACCGGCCGAGCCTCGACGACGTGTTCCTCACCAAGACCGGCCGATCGCTGCGGGAAAGCTGAGGCGAACCACCCATGAAGTTCCTCCGTGACACCTGGCTGATCCTGCAGCGCCAGATGCTGTTGCTGCTGCGCAACCCGGTCTGGCTGTTTGTCGGCATCTTCCAGCCGGTCATGTACCTGTTGCTGTTCGCGCCGCTGCTCAGGCCCGCGCTCGTGCCGCTGGGCGCGACCACCAACGCCGAGATGTACCGGATCTTCGTGCCCGGCCTGCTCGTGCTCCTGGCCATCTTCGGCGGCCTGTTCCAGGGCTTCGGGCTCATCGCGGAGCTGCGCGCCGGGGTCATCGAGCGGTCCCGGGTCACCCCGGTCAGCCGGCTGGCGCTGCTGCTCGGCCGCTCCCTGCGCGACGTCGTCTCGCTCCTCGCACAGGCGGTCATCATCACGCTGCTCGCGCTCGCCTTCGGGCTGCGCGTCTACCTCGGCAACCTGCTCCTGGCGTTCCTGCTGCTCGGGCTCATCGCGCTGATGACCTCGGCGGTCTCCTACGGGGTGGCGCTCAAGGTGCGCAGCGAGGACGCCCTCGCGCCGGTGATGAACACGGTCGCCCAGCCGGTGCTGCTGCTGTCGGGCATCCTGCTGCCGCTCGCGTTCGCGCCGCAGTGGCTCAAGAACGTCGCCCAGTGGAACCCGTTCTCCTGGGCGGTGGACGGCACCCGGGCGCTGTTCGCCGGGCACCTCGACGACCAGCGGGTCTGGCAGTCGCTGCTCATCATGGGCGTGCTCACCACGCTGGCGGTGGTCTGGGCGGCCCGGGAGTTCGCCCGCAGCGTCCGTTGACCCCTCCGGCGGGGCGCCACGGGGGCGCCCCGCCGGAGGCTCAGCGCCTGCGCGCGATCGTGAGACCGTCGGCGATCGGCAGCAGCACGGACTCGACCCGCTCGTCGGCGAGCACCTGCTCGTTGAAGGCGACCATGGCCTCGTCGTCCGGTGACTGCGGGTCGATGATGCGGCCGTGGCGCAGCACGTTGTCGACGAGGATCACGCCGCCGGGCCGCATCCGCGGCACCAGCTCCGCCCAGTACGCCGAATAGCCGCGCTTGTCCGCGTCGATGAACGCCAGGTCGACGTGGGGCTCGGCGGGCAGCTCCCGCAGCTTGTCGGCGGCCGGCCCCAGGCGCAGCTCGATCCGGTCTGCCAGGCCCGCCCGGGCCCAGTACCTGCGGGCGATCGACGTGTACTCGTCCGAGATGTCGAAGCAGGTCAGGAGCCCGTCGTCCGCCATGCCCCGGGCGATGGAGAGCGACGACAGGCCGGTGAACGTGCCGACCTCCACCGCCCGGCGCACGCCCAGCAGGCGGGTGAACAGGGTCAGGAAGCCGGCCTGCTCCGGCGCGATCTGCATGCCCGACTCGGCCGGCAGCGCGGCCAGGGTCTCGGCGATCAGGTCGGCGATGAGGGGATCCGGTGCGGAGCCGTGCGCGACGACGTACGCGTGCAGGTCGTCGGGGAGCCCCAGGGTCTTCGCGGTCACGCCTCGACCCTAGCCGCCCACAGGTCGGGCACGGTCACGCCGTGCGCCCCGAGCAGCTCGCGCAGCAGCGGCAGGGACAGGCCGACGACCGTGCCCGGGTCGCCGTCGATGCCCGCGACGAACCAGCCGCCGAGCGCGTCGATCGTGAACGCCCCCGCCACGTGCAGCGGTTCGCCCGTGGCCAGGTAGGCGTCGACCTCCGCGTCCGAGACGTCGGCGAACCGCACCGTCGTACGGGCGACGCGCTCGTGCAGCTCGTTCGTCTCCGCGTCGACGACGCAGTGCCCGGTGTGCAGCACCCCCTCCCGTCCCCGCATCGCGTGCCAACGCTTGCGCGCGTCCTCCGCGTCCGCCGGCTTGCCGAGGATGGCCCCGTCAAAGGCCAGAACGGAGTCGCAGCCCAGCACGAGACGCCGGTACCCGTCGCCGTTCACCCCGGCCGGCGGCGCGTGCAGGCGCAGCCGCACGGCGACCGCCTCCGCCTTGAGCCGGGCGAGCGTGCCCGACAGCACATCCGCATCCACGGCATCCACAGTGGACTCGTCAACTCCGCTGACCAGCACCTCGGGTTCCACTCCGGCGGCGCGCAGCGTCTTGAGCCGGGCCGGGCTCGCCGAGGCGAGGACCAGCAGGGCACGTGTCGTACTCACGATGGTCACGTTACCGATCGAGGGGGCCAGCGGCAGAATGTCGCGCATGCGGAAGCTGGTACGCGAGTTCCGGGCGTTCGCGATGAGCGGCAACATGCTGGACCTCGCGCTCGGCTTCATCATCGGTACGGCGTTCGCGGCGCTCGTCCAGTCCCTGGCCGAGAACGTGCTCATGCAGATGGTGGCCGCCGTCGCCGGCCAGCCGGACTACGCCGACCTGACGATCACCATCGGTTCTGCGAAGATCAATTATGGGACGTTCGTCACCGACCTGCTGAACTTCCTCATCCTCACGGCCGTGCTGTTCTTCGTCATCAAGATGATCAGCTGGCTGGGCATCGCCAAGGGGCGGGTGTTCGGCCGCCGGGACTGCCCGTGGTGCGAGGAGGAGGTGCCGGCCGAAGCGCTCGTCTGCAAGTTCTGCCGCCACCCGCTCGTCGAGAAGCTGCCGACCCTGGCGGAGGCTCAGGCGCGCCTCGACGCCCGCGAGGCCCGCCGCATCCCCGGCCTGCTGGACCGCCGCCGGCCACCGGCCTCATCGCCGGGCGACCAACCTCCGGACGATGATCCGCCGATCGCCTCGCCACTCACCCCGGTCGACCGCTGAATCCTGGCGCACGAAGCCGCCCATAGCCGGCCTTTCCTGCCAAGATCGCGTGACGAACCGCCGCGGGCGGCGTCAGCGGCGCGGGCGGGCGGAGCGGGCCCAGCGGGAGATGGGCGCGGGCGCGACCACCGCCGGGGCGGTCGACGTGACGGCCAGGGCGACGACGACGGCCGCCAGTTCCTCGTCCGTCGGCGCGCCGCGCACCACGCGCAGGCGCG
This sequence comes from Luedemannella helvata, assembly GCF_039528415.1. Lineage (NCBI taxonomy): Bacteria > Bacillati > Actinomycetota > Actinomycetes > Micromonosporales > Micromonosporaceae > Luedemannella > Luedemannella helvata. The sequence goes on along the minus strand of NZ_BAAALS010000001.1, from coordinate 97,676 downwards.
ACGGTTCGTTGTCCGTACCGGGTGCTGCCATACGGAGAGCATAGGACGGGGGTGCACGGGTGACGCGGGGAGATACCGTCAACGCAACCAGCCGTCATCGAAAGGTCCGGATGTGATCCCCCACCGCGTGCGCGCATCGTGGCGGTTCGCCGCGGCGACGCTCGCCTGCGGCGTACTCCTGGGGACGGGCGCGGACCCGGCGGCGGCCGACGAGCCGCAGGCGAGCGCGGTGTCCGCGCCGGTGGCCTACCGGGTGACGTTCGCCGCACGGGTGTGTGACGGGTTCGAGCAGATCAGCGCGGCACGGGTGCGCGGCGACCGGGCGGAAGGGCCGCGCCAGCCCGGGCGCGACTCGCCGTACGCGCCGGGGCAGGCGGTGGACCCGCAGGTGGAGGCGGCGGCGCAGCCGGGCTGCCGGCCGCTGCCCAACGTGCCGTTCACGCTCGGCCAGGGCCGCAGCCGGGGCGCGCCGCTGAGCGTGGTGACCGAACCGTTCCGCACGGCGATCTCGACGCGCGACACGACGCCGCTGCTCGACGCGCGGGGGCAGCCGACCGGCGGGTCGATCGCGGGGGCCACGACGGTGACGTTGACGTCAGCGCAACGCGTCGCGTCGCAGTCGCGCGGCCGGCTGTGGGCGCAGGCCGGCACGCCGGGAGCGCCGCTGCCGGCCGGGCTGGCGTTCGGGACGCTGCGGTGCGCGCTCGACCAGCGCGACGGCGCGAACGTGGCGTGGGTGGGCTTCCCCGCGCAGGTCCGGCACGTGTTCTGTGTGGCGTACTACGTGACGGGCCCGAGCGTGGCCACGGGCACGGTGGTGGTGCGCGCGGCGCTGACCCGCCCGGTCGGCTACCCGCAGCCGGTGCGCCTGCGCACCGACCTGACGTACGCGCAGGACGGCGTGGCGCGGCTCACCGTGCCGGGCGGCGCGTCCACCCAGCCGTCGCGCGGCACCGGCTCGGAGGCTCGGTTCACCCGGCTGGCCACGGCGCCGGGCGGCGTGCCGTACTCGATCGCGGCGGAGCCGCCGCCGGGCTGGACGGTCGCGTCGCTGACCTGCGCGTCGGCCACGACCACCTCGGTCGTGACCAGCGCGGGCGCGGTGGCGACCGTGGCGCTGGCCGCCGACGACATCGTCACCTGCACGTACCTGTTGGTGCCGCCCGCGGTCACCGGGCTGGTGCTGCGCGCGGTGGCCGAGGAGGGCGCGGGCACGTTCAGCTACGCCGTACGCGGGCCGGCCAGCGCCGACCTGGTCGCCACGACGGGCGCGCCGGGCGAGCCCGTCTACGCGGCCGGCGCGGACCTCAGCGCGCTGCCACCCGGGTCGTACGCGGTGACCCAGACCGCGCCCGCCGACGGGTCGTGGCGGTTGGTGTCCGTGACGTGCGACGGCCTGCCCGTGCCCGTGTCCGGCAACGCGGCGACGATCGACGTGCCCAGCCCGGGCGCGCCCCGCGACTGTGTCTTCCGCAACAGCCGTGCGCAGGGCAACCTCACGCTGCGGCTGGCCACGACGACCGGCGCGGGCGCCGGCGTCTTCGTGGTCGCGGGAGGGTCCGCGGGCCTCACCCCGGTGGGCGGGTTCGGCCTGGTCGCCAGCACCCCCGAGGGGGGTACGCCCACGAGCGCCAGCGGCGACCTGCCGACCTCGCTGCCGCTCGGCGAGTACGACGTGACCGCGCTGCCCGCGCTCGCCTCGTCCTCCGGCTCGTGGCGGCTGGCCGCGCTGGCCTGCGACGAGGGACCCGGTTCGCCGGCCGTGGGCGTGGACGGCCCCGCCGCGCTGACGGTGTCGCTGACGGCCGAGCGCCCGTCGCGCACGTGCACGGCCACGTATTCGCGGGTCGCGGCCACCCGGCTGCGGCTGATCTGGTCGGCGCCGGGCGACACGAGCCCGCCCGCGTCGCCGGGAACCCCGCTCTTCCTCGACGTGACCTGCGCGGACGGGGCGACCGGCCGGCTGGTCCGCGCGCCGGGCGCGCAGGAGGCACAGCTGCCCAGGCCGTTGTACTTCGCGGCCGCCACGACCTGTGAGGTCACGGCCGGGCCGGGGGTGCCGGCCGGGCTGAGCGTGACCGTGCGGGCCGAGCCGCGGCCGGCCGGCGACGTGCCGGTCGCGTCGCCGACCGCCGGGGCCGCCCCCGGCGGGGACGGCCTGGCGGTCACGGGCCTGCCGGCGCACGTGGCGCTCGACCTGTCCCTGGCCGAGGTGGTCGTGACCGTGCTGGACGCCCCGCCCGCCCCGACGAGCGCGCCGCCGCCGCCCGTGGTGGCCGGCGGGTCGTTCCCGGTGCCGCCGATGGCGCTGGTGGGCGCGGGGGTGGTCCTGGCCGGGGCGTTCCTGCTGCTGCTCGTGGTGGTGCGGGCCCGGACGCAGCACCGGGCCGTCAGATGATCACATGCGGGATGAACCGGGCGTTCGTGTCCGTGATCAGCCCGGTGGTCTCCCGGATGCCGAGGCCGGCCGGCTCGTCGTCGACCATCCAGGCGCCCAGCACGGCCCGGTTCCCGTCGAATTCGGGCAGCGCGTAGAACGCCTGGTAGCACAGCGGCCCCGCGGTCAGGTCGGCCGGCTTGCCGGCCACCTCGAACCCGGGCGTGACGATCCGTACGCCGGCGCCCTCGCGGCCCAGCAGGGGCTTGGCGACGTAGCCGAGGGCCGCCAGTTCGCGGGGGCCGTCCAGGTAGGATGCCAGCAGGTTGGGGTGGCCCGGGTACCGCTCCCACAGCAGCGCGAGCAGCGCCTTGTTCGACAGGAGCATCTTCCAGGCGGGTTCGATCCAGCGCGGGCCCCGGCCGGCGAGCGCCAGGTCGAGCAGGTGGGCGCCGAACGCGTCCGAGACCAGCCACTCCCACGGGTACAGCTTGAAGATGGTTCTGATCTCACGGTCGTGCTCGTCGACGAACCGGCCGGCGGGGTCCCAGCCGATCTCCTCGATCGGCAGGCAGGTCGTGTGCAGGCCGGCCTGCTCGGCGCACTCCTGCAGGTAGGTGGCCGTCAGGAAGTCCTCGCCGATCTCGTCGGCGGCCGTGTATGTGAGGTGCACGGGGCCGGTCGGCAGCGTCGGCGCGTGCTTGCGCCACGCGTCGACGAGCCGTTCGTGCAGGGAGTTCCACTGGTCGGCGCCGGGGTGGCGCTCCTCCATCCAGAACCACTGCGGGCCGGCGGCCTCCAGCAGGGAGGTCGGGGTGTCCGCGTTGTACTCCAGCAGGCGGGCCGGCCCGTCGCCGTCGTAGCGCAGGTCGAAGCGGGCGTACAGGCTGATCTCGTCGTCCCGGCGGGCCCACGAGCGCTCGATGAGCTCGACGACGCGCGGGTTGACGATGCAGTAGTCGGCGTAGCGCTTCTCCGCGATGACCCAGGCGACCGTGTCGAGGCACATGGTGTGCAGTTCGGCGACCGTGTCCTCCAGCCGTTCCACCTCGGGCAGGCTGAACTCGTAGTAGGCCGATTCATCCCAGTACGCGTAGGGCTGGTCGTTGTCGTCGGGCGAGACCGCGTAGAGCAGGCCCTGCGCCTCGACCGTGGCCTGCCAGCCCTCCCGCGGCACGCAGGTGACCCGCCGCATCAGCCGCCGCCGCCCGAGAACCGGCCGAAGCCGCCGCGGGTGAACGAACCACCGGTCACCTTGTCGCCGATCTTGCTGCCGCCCTTGCCGCCGTAGTACCACCGGCCGACGTAGCCGCCGCCGCCGGACCGGCAGTACGAGTCCTCGATCACCTGCTGGGTGCGCGGGTCGATGCACCGCTTTCGCTGGAAGAACTGCTCGTAGGCGGTGAACCCGCAGCAGGACAGGGCGACCGCGCCGGCGAGACCGAACGCCACGTACTGCGAGCGTTTGGTGCTGGTCGGGCCGGTGCGGCGGGCGCGGGCCTTGTCGGCCGCCTGCACCCACCTGGCGCCCTGCTCCAGCCGCTGGATCGAGGGGTGTTCGGCGGGGCCGGGGTTCCCCGTCTTCCTGTTCATGGCCGGCGAGCGTACCGCCGATGGTCAATACAGGCGTTGCGCAGGTCCGGTACCGTGCGGCGGCATGAGTGACGTGATCGACGGGTTGTTCGGCGCCACGGTGTTCGCGGGCGTGGGGGTCGTGCTTCTCGTGGGTGGGTTCCTGCTCACCGACTGGCTCACGCCGGGCGCGCTGCGTCACCAGATCTGGGCGGAGCGCAACCGCAACGCCGCCATCTTCCTCAGCTCCGCGCTGCTGGGTGTCGGCGCGATCGTCTTCACCTCGATCATCACGACGTACGACGACATGGCCACGGGCCTGGCGTCCACGGCCATCTTCGGCGCGCTCGGGTTGCTGCTCATGGCGGCGGCGTTCTGGATCGTCGACATGCTCACGCCGGGGCGCCTCGGCGCTCTGCTCGTCGACCCGGAACCCCACCCGGCCGTCTGGGTGAGCAGCGCGACCAACCTGGCGATCGCCGCGATCGTCTGCGCGTCGATCGCCTAACTGGCCGCCCGCTCGCTCTCGGCCGCGCCGTCCGGCGTCGCCAGCAGCCGCGCCGCGAGATCGGTGGATTCGGCCGCGCGCCGGCGCACGGTCGCGACGTCCGTGGCGTATTCGCCCAACGCCCGTACGCGCCGGTGCAGGTCGGACTCGTCGAGGCCGAGCAGGTGGAAGATCCGGGCGAGCAGCGCCGTCTCGGCCGGCCCGGCCAGCATGATGAGCAGGTCGGCGGCGGCGCCCCGGGCGCGGGGGTCCAGGCCGGCGAGAGCGGCCACCACGCCGGCCACCCGTGGCGGTTGGCGCATGAGCAGCAGGCCGCGGGCGTGCAGCCGGCGCCGGTCGATGTCGGCCAGCGCCAGGCTGTCGCCCAGCTGCCATTGCAGGCCGGACAGGTCGGTCACGCCCACGGTGACGGCGAGGCGCAGCAGCGCGGCGGCCGGAAGGTAGCCGGGGCCGGGTCGCGCGCTCGCCGGCGTGGTGCGGCGAAACACGATCCGTTCGTCCATGTCGTCCACGGTGAATCGGGCGTCCGGCTCGATGGCCAGGCCGCGGCGGTCCAGCGCCAACGCGAGCGCCAGGTCGGGCGCGGCCCCCGTGGGCAGCAGGGTGGCCAGTTGCGCCCGCGCCACCAGGACGAAGTCGCTCGCCGGTTCGGCGAACGCGGCGGACGCCCACTCGGTGAGCCGGCGCAGGTCCGGGGTGGACGGCCGGGTCACGCCCGCGGGCAGCAGCGCGAACGCCTCCGCCGTGCCACGCGCCTGCGGCTTCGTTCCCAGAAAGCGCGAGTACGGCTCCAGCTCGGCCTGCGCCCGGTCGGCGAGCATGCGCAGCGCCGCCGGGCCGGTCACCATCTGCGCGATGTCCGGCAGGCCGGTGCGCACCACGACCCGCTGCCCGCCGAACCCCGGGCTCACCGGCGCGTAGCTGACCGCCAGCTCCGCGGCCGACTCGTTGATGGGCATGCCGTCGGCGCCGAAGGTCTCCTTGAAGCGCAGCCCGAACAGGCTCGCGAACTCGTCGGGGCACCGGGTGGCGGGCGCCCGCCAGCCCCGGCCCGGGTGGTGGCTGTGCCAGGAGTACGCCCAGTCGACCGGGACCCCGACGCCCGCCGCGATGAAACGCGCGACGCCGACCCGCAGGGCCGGCGGCAGTTCGGGCGGGGCGACGTCCGCCGGGGCCGGCGGGTCGAGGCTGTCACTGCGTACGGCCGACAGCGTCTGGGCGATCGTGAGCAGTCCGGAGGCGTGCCGGTCGACGGCCGGGTGGTGGGCGTAGACGTGGCGCAGGCGGGCCAGCTCGGCGGCGATCGCGGCGTACTCGGCCTCGCTGCCCTCGCGGCGCAGGTCGACCAGGAGGCGCCGCTCCAGGCCGCTGATGAACAGCAGCACGTTGCCGGGCGCGGTGGGCTGCTGGCGCCCGGACGCCAGCCATTGCAGGTAGGCGCCGCGCCCGGCGGGGGACAGCTTCGCGTACGACAGCCCGGTCGCCTTGCCGGCGCCCGGCGCCCGGACCTCGGCGGTCGGGTCGATGAGCGCCGGCTCCGGCCCGTGACCCGTCACCGAGCGCAGGCCGACGCCCAGGTAGAACAGGCCGCCGCGCAGCTGGTACCCGCTGACCGCGACCGGCGGCGAGCCGGCCGGCAGCCACCAGGGCTGGGACGCGGGCGCCGGTGAGGCCGGTAGCGCCGACAACTCTCACCCCCTGCGCTCGCCGTCGCCAGGGGCCCACAATAGGTAGTCGCGCGTCGCTGCGGTAGCCGCCCTACAGCGGGATGTTGCCGTGCTTCTTGGGGGGCAGGGTCTCCCTTTTCGTCCGCAGGGTCCGCAACGCGCGGGTGATGTGCGCCCGCGTCTGGGAGGGCGCGATGACCGCGTCGACGTATCCCCGCTCGGCCGCCAGGTAGGGGTTGGCGAGCGTGTCCTCGTACTCCTGGATGAGCCGGGCCCGATCGTCGGGGGAGGTGCGCAGCTCGTCCCGGTAGAGGATGTTCACGGCGCCCTGCGCGCCCATCACGGCCACCTGGGCGGTTGGCCAGGCGAAGTTCAGGTCCGCGCCCAGGTGCTTGGAGCCCATGACGTCGTACGCGCCGCCGTACGCCTTGCGGGTGATCGTCGTGATCTTCGGCACGGTGGCCTCGGCGTACGCGTAGATGAGCTTGGCGCCGCGCCGGATGATGCCGCCCCACTCCTGGGCCGCGCCGGGCAGGAACCCGGGCACGTCCACGAACGTGAGCAGCGGGATGTTGAACGCGTCACACGTGCGCACGAACCGGGCCGCCTTCTCGGACGCGTCGATGTCCAGGCAGCCGGCCAGGTGCAGCGGCTGGTTGGCCACCACACCGACCGGGTGGCCCTCCACCCGTCCGAAGCCCACCACGATGTTCTGCGCGAACAGCGGCGAGACCTCCAGGAACTCCCCGTCGTCCAGCACGGTGCCGATGACGGTGTGCATGTCGTAGGGCTGGTTGGCCGAGTCGGGAATCAGCGTGTCGAGGGCGTGATCGGCCTCGTCGGGGTCGAGGTCCGCGGCGCTCGGCCAGGCGGGTGGGTCGTCGGCGTTGTTGCTCGGCAGGTACGCCAGGAGAGCGCGCACGTAGTCGACGGCGTCGTCCTCGTCCGTTGCCAGGTAGTGCGCGTTGCCGCTGCGGTGGTTGTGGGTGCGCGCGCCGCCCAGCTCCTCGAAGCCGACGTCCTCGCCGGTCACGGTCTTGATGACGTCCGGCCCGGTGATGAACATGTGGCTGGTCTGGTCGACCATCACGGTGAAGTCGGTGATCGCGGGGGAGTAGACGGCCCCGCCCGCGCACGGCCCCATGATCAGCGAGATCTGCGGGATGACGCCGGACGCGCGTACGTTGCGGAAGAAGATCTCCCCGTACCGGCCGAGGCTGACCACGCCCTCCTGGATGCGGGCGCCGCCGGAGTCGTTGATGCCGATGAGCGGGCAGCCGATCTTCATGGCCAGGTCCATGATTTTCACGATCTTTTCGCCGAAGACCTCGCCCAGCGACCCGCCGAAGACCGTGAAGTCCTGCGCGAACACGCACACCTGCCGGCCGTCGACCGTGCCGTACCCGGTGATCACCCCGTCGCCGTAGGGCCGGGTCCTGTCGAGCCCGAAGTTCGTCGACCGGTGTCGGGCCAGTTCGTCCAGTTCCACGAAGGAACCCGGGTCGACCAGCAGTTCGATCCGTTCCCGGGCGGTCTTCTTGCCCCGGGCGTGCTGTTTGGCCACGGCTCGCTCGGAGCCGGCGTGCACCGCCTCGGCGGTCCGCCGCGCAAGATCCGCGATCTTGCCGGCCGTGGTGTGGATGTCGATCGTGTTTTGCTCGGCTGTCACGCCTGCGATCGTAGTCAGGCAGCATATTGGGGTGGCCGACTCCCCGTACACCGATCTTGACCGCCCCCCGCTACGGGAGGCGGCGCTACGCCGGGCGCTGCTCGGCGACCTCTGGACCGACGTGCGGGTGGTCGCGCGCACCGGCTCCACGAACGCCGACGTGGCGGTGTCCGCGCGGGACGGCGCCCCGGAGGGCCTCGTCCTCGTGGCCGAGCAGCAGGACGCCGGCCGGGGGCGACTCGGCCGCAGCTGGGTCTCGCCGGCGCGCGCCGGCCTGGCCGTGAGCGTTCTCCTGCGCCCGACGGTCCCGCTGGCCCGGTGGAACTGGCTGCCGCTGCTCGCGGGGGTGGCCCTCGCCGAGGCCGTGGGCCGCGTCGGGGTGGTCGACGCCGTCCTCAAGTGGCCCAACGACCTGCTCGTCCGGTCGGCCACCGCGCCCGACCTGGTCGGTCCCGGGTACGGCAAGTGCGCCGGCCTGCTCGCCGAGGTCGTCCCCGGCGGCGCCGTCGTGCTGGGCATCGGCCTCAACGTGCACCAGCGCGTCGACGAACTGCCTCCGCCGGGCGAACTCGGCGCCCTGCCGCCCGTCTCCCTCGCCCTCGCGGGCGCCCTGTGCACCGATCGTGACCCGCTGCTGCGGGCCCTGCTCCGCGCCGTCGCCGACTGGTACGCCCGGTGGACCGAAGCGGACGGCGACCCGGTCGCGAGCGGCGTTCGCGAGGCGTACCTGCGCGACTGCGTCACCGTGGGCGCCGACGTGCGTGTCAGCATGCCCGACGGGTCCATCGTCGCCGGCCGCGCCTCCGATGTGGACCTGGACGGGCGCCTCGTCGTTCTCGGCGCCCACGGCGACCGGCACGCCGTCGCTGCCGGGGACGTCCGCCACGTACGCTGACATCGACTGGACAGATGAGGGTTCTGGTGGCCCACAACCGCTAAGGTCAGCGCCGATCCCTCACATGGAGGTTGGTGTGGCTTTTCCTGAAGATTCACTCACCGACGACGAGAAGGTCGTGCTGCACCTTCACCCGCACTGGAAGGCTGTCATCCTGCCGGTGTTCTGGACGGTGCTGCTCATCGCGGCCGTCGCGGTCGCGTCGGTGTTCCTGCCGGACGGTGGCGCGTCCAGCATCGCGCTCCTCGTGATCGGGGCCGTGGCGTTCGCGCTGTTCATCTGGCTCGCCGTGGCGCCGTTCATCGTCTGGCGCAGCACCCACTTCGTCTTCACGAACGAGCGGGTCCTGCTCCGCGAGGGCGTCTTCTCCCGCGAGCAGCGCGACATCCCGCTCGCCCGGGTCAACGACGTCTCCTCCAAGCAGAGCCTGCTGGAGCGCATGCTCGGCTGCGGCACCCTCACGGTCGAGTCGGCCGGCGAGCGGGGCCAGTCGGTCCTGCGGGACATCCCGAAGGTGGTCGCCGTCCAGAAGGCCGTCTACCAGCTGGTCGAGGCCGACCACGAGCGCCGCACCCTCGACGGCGAGGAGATGCGCCAGATCATGCGCGAGCGCGGTGGGGCCGACCCGGTGAAGTAGGCCTGGCTCCCTTCTTCCGCGGCCCAGACGCCCCTCCCGTAGGGCGCCGTCTGGGCCGCTCTGTTCCCCTCCCGCCGCACTCGACGCGTCGCCCACCCCTCCGGCCCCCGCCAATGTCGTGCTTTTTGGCGTGGGCGGGGGCGTCCTGCCTCGCCAAAGTCGTGCCTTTGGCGGAGGTGGCGCTCTCCCGCTTCGCCAAAGTCGTGCTTTTGGCGTGGGCGGGGGCGTCCTGCTTCGCCAAAGTCGTGCTTTTGGCGGAGGTAGGGCTCTCCCGCTTCGCCAATGTCGTGCTTTTGGCGGAGGTGGGGCTCTCCCGCTTCGCCAATGTCGTGCTTTTGGCGGAGGTGGGGCTCTCCTGCCTCGCCAAAGTCGTGCTTTTGGCGTGGGCGGGGGCGCCCTGCCTCGCCAATGTCGTGCTTTTGGCGGAGGTGGGGCTCTCCTGCTTCGCCAAAGTCGTGCTTTTGGCGGAGGTGGGGGCGTCCTGCCTCGCCAAAGTCGTGCTTTTGGCGGGAGGCGGGGCGCGGCGGCTCGCCAATGTCATGACTTTGGCGACGGGGGTGACGTCGCGACCCGCCAGAAGCACGACTTTGGTGGGGCCTCCCACGCTGTGGGCGGACTTGTCGGGGGCGGGTCAGCGGGAGTTGGCGGAGGCGGTGCGGCGACCGCTCTGGGAAGGCGTCACGCGCCCGCCGGTGCGGGGCCTCCCAGTGGTGGCCGGGCCGGTCGCCCCGTTGGCGGGTGCCGGCTCCGCCGGTGCGCTGGCCGCCGCCACCGGGGTCGGGACCTCGTCCCGTTGTGTGATCTTGGTCGCGGCGGCGTCGGGCTCGTCGGCGAGTTCCGGGGGTACGGCGGCGAAGGCCTCCATGGCGACCGTCTCGGCCGGCTCCTTCTTGAAGACGTGCGTCCGGTATGCCCAGAAGCGGAAGATCGTACCGAGGACGATGCCGATGCCGGCGAAGGCGTTCAGGGCCACCCAGTGGGTCAGGTGAAGGCCGTATTTGCCGAGGTAGACGGTCGCCGACTCGATGATCAGGCCAACCATGTTGAAGAAGAAGAAGAGCGCGTACTCGCGGCGCAGGGTCGACTTCGGGCGGTCCCGGTAGGTCCAGTGGCGGTTCATGAAGTACGCGGCCGTGGTCGCCACGAGCGTGCCGATCGCCTTGGCCTTGACCTCGCCGTCGTGCAGCACGGTGAGCCAGAGCACATTCGTGACGCTCAGGTTGACGGCGAGATTGATCACACCGATGGTGCCGAACTTGGCCATCTCGTGGACAAGGTTCTGCCACCGCTGGGGGAGTCGCTGCACTAGACGCACCGGCCCACCTTACGCGCTAGGTCCGCCCTGGACCGAAATCGCGTTGTTTCGGGGGGATGAAGCTCAGGCCTCGGCCGGGCTGGGCGCCGGCACCGGGGCGTTGCGGAAGACGAAACGCCGGTAGGCCCAGAAGCGGAATGTCGAGGCCAGGGCCGTACCGAAGATGGTTTTGGAGATGTTGTCGGCCAGCGGGGTGCGCAGGGCCGGCCACTGCGAGCCGAGCAGGTTGTGACTGAAAAGAAGCACGGCCGCGGTGATCAGCAGGCCGACCACGTTGAAGAAGAAATACAGTGCGTACTCGCGGTGCAACCCACGGCGATCGCGGTCGCGCCACGTCCAGTAGCGGTTGCCGATGAAGGCCAGCGTGGCGGCGATGACGGTCGACGCGACGGTCGACGGGAACCAGCCCCAGTCGAGGCCGACGCGGCAGATGTTGAAGACCACGAAGTCGACCACGAACGTGCTGGCGCCCACGACGCCGAACTTGCCCAGTTCGTGGATCAGATTCGCGAAGCGCCGGTAGAGACCGACCAGGCCGCCAGGACCGCTGCCGGAGGGCGCGGGTTCGGTGACGGGGGAGGGCAGCGAAGGCACGAACCTGAGCGTACCGGTCGGGTGCGTCCCGCAACGTCCGGTAGACCGCGTGCCACGCCCGTGCGCGACTTTGTGCGCAACAAACGCCCCTCGCGCACTGATGCGCAAGACTTGCTGTCACCTGCCTCTGGTTGTGCACTTATTCACAAGGACTCTGGGTTCTAGCAGTAATTCTTCGGTCTAGGGTGAGGCCATCCCCGAAAGTTTCAACGACCGTTCGAAACGGTCGTCTTCCGGCGTTGGGTCAACGTCGACCAGAGGAGATGTCCATGACCGCGGCGGCACCCGAGAAAACCGAGACCTTCCCCCCAACTCACCCGGCCCTGCGCGCCTGGGTTCGCGACATAGCCGACCTCACCAAACCTGACCGCGTCGTGTGGTGCGACGGTTCCGATACCGAGGCCCGCGGGCTGACCGAGGCGCTGGTCCAGACAGGCACGCTGGAGCCGCTCGCCCGGCCCGGCGACTACCTCGCCCGGACGGACCCCGGCGACGTGGCGCGGGTGGAGGAGCGCACCTTCATCTGCTCGCCCGACGAGGCCGACGCGGGCCCGACGAACAACTGGATGGACCCGGTCGAGATGCGGGCGACCATGACCGCCCTCTACGACGGCTGCATGCGCGGGCGGACCATGTACATCGTCCCGTTCTGCATGGGACCGCTCGACGCGGCCGAGCCGAAGTTCGGGGTGGAGATCACGGACAGCGCGTACGTCGTGCTGAGCATGCGGACCATGACCCGGATGGGCGCCGAGGTGCTGGCCGCCATGGGCGAGGACGCCCCCTTCGTGCGCGCGCTGCACTCGGTCGGCGCCCCGCTCGAGCCCGGTGAGAAGGACGTCCCCTGGCCGTGCAACGAGACGAAGTACATCACGCAGTTTCCGGCGACCCGCGAGATCTGGTCGTACGGGTCGGGCTACGGCGGCAACTCGCTGCTGGGCAAGAAGTGCTACTCGCTGCGCATCGCCAGCGTGATGGGCCGCGACGAGGGCTGGCTCGCCGAGCACATGCTGATCCTCAAGCTCACCTCGCCGCAGGGCAGCACGCACTACATCGCCGCGGCGTTCCCGTCGGCGTGCGGCAAGACCAACCTGGCCATGCTGGAGCCGACGCTGCCGGGCTGGCGGGTGGAGACGCTCGGGGACGACATCGCCTGGCTGCGCTTCGGCGACGACGGCCGCCTCTACGCGATCAACCCCGAGTACGGGCTGTTCGGCGTCGCGCCCGGCACCGACTGGACGACCAACCCCAACGCCATGCGCACGCTGGAGCGGGGCAACACGATCTACACCAATGTCGCCCGTACCCCGGAGGGCGGGGTGTGGTGGGAAGGCATGGGGGACGCGCCGGCCGGGCTCACCGACTGGCACGGCGAGGCCTGGAACGGCAGCGCGCCGGCGGCCCACCCGAACTCCCGTTTCTGCGTGCCCATCCGGCAGTGCCCGATTCTCGCCCCGGAGTACGACGACCCGCGCGGTGTGCCGATCTCGGCGATCCTGTTCGGCGGTCGCCGCCGCACCACGATCCCGCTCGTGACGGAGGCGCGCGACTGGGCGCACGGCGTCTTCCTCGGCGCGACCCTGAGTTCGGAGACCACCGCCGCGGCGACCGGCCAGGTCGGCGTCGTGCGGCGCGACCCGATGGCGATGCTGCCGTTCATCGGCTACCACGCGGGCGACTACTTCGCGCACTGGATCAACATCGGCAAGAACGCCGACGCGGCGGCACTCCCGAAGATCTTCTACGTGAACTGGTTCCGGCGCGGGGACGACGGCCGGTTCCTCTGGCCGGGCTTCGGCGAGAACTCGCGGGTGCTCAAGTGGGTGGTGGAGCGGCTGGAGGGCACCGGTGAGGCGGTGGAGACGCCGATCGGGCTCACCCCGCCGGCCGCCGCGATCGACCGTACCGGGTTGGACCTGGACGAGGCGGACGTGGCGGCGGCGCTGCGCGTCGACCTCGACGAGTGGCGGGCCGAACTGCCGGATTTGACCGAGTGGTTTGACCGGTTCGGTGAGAAACTTCCGACCGTACTCTGGTCGGAGCTGGACGCCCTGAAGGTCCGTCTCGACGGGTAACCATAAGATCCAGGCGCGTCGCTGTCGCAACACCGACTCTGCGGCGCGCCTGGATGGACCACTCAGGTCTGGCGTGCCGTTAAAAGGTGGTTACGCTGCTGGTTGTGGGTCTCCGCCAGGTTCTGTATTCCGTGTACGAGCGGCGTCTCGCCCGCAAGCTCGCGGGTACGCCGCGCCCGCTGCACGTGGGCGTCATGTGCGACGGCAACCGTCGGTGGGCCAAGGAAATGGGCTACGTCGATCCCAACGACGGGCACCGGGTCGGCGCGGAGCGCATCAAGGAGCTGCTGCGCTGGTGCGACGAGGCCGGCATCGCCCATGTCACCCTCTGGCTGCTGTCCACGGACAACCTGAGCCGCCCGGCGGCCGAACTCGACCCGCTGCTGCGCATCATCGAGGACCTGGTCACCGAGCTGGCCGCCGACGGGCAGCCGTGGCGGCTGCGGATGGTCGGCGCGCTCGACGTGCTGCCCCAGCCGCTGGCCGTGGCGCTCAAGGCCGCCGAGGAGCGTACGGTCGGCCGCGACGAGGGCGCCCAGGTCAACATCGCCGTCGGGTACGGCGGCCGGCGCGAGGTCGTCGACGCCGTGCGTTCGCTGCTGCACGAGCACGCCCGCTCGGGCGGCACGCTGGAGGAGCTGGCCGAGGTGATCGACGTCGACCACATCGCGGAGCACCTCTACACCAAGGGCCAGCCCGATCCGGACCTCGTCATCCGTACCAGCGGGGAGCAGCGGCTGTCCGGGTTCCTGCTCTGGCAGAGCGCCCACTCGGAGTTCTACTTCGCCGATGTGAACTGGCCGGAGTTCCGCAAGGTCGACTTCATGCGCGCCCTGCGCAGTTACGCGAACCGTCAACGGCGGTTCGGGGCGTAACGCTCCGTCCCCTCTTCTCGTTGAGCCCAGCGGCGGCGACCTCCGCCGGTCCTGTCGCGCGCTCCGGGGAGACGGCGTGAACGAGTTCTTCGCGGTGCTCCTGGTGCTGCTGCTCGCCGTTTCGGGGTACATCGCCGGACGCATGCACGGGCAGTACAGCTATCACGTCGGGTACCGGTTCGGATACCGGCACGGGTACTACGACGGCGACCGGGCGAGCTGGAACCGCCGCCGACGCGAGTTGCAGAACGCCGTGGCGTCCGTGATGCGCGAGCCGGAGACGCCCCGCCAGGCCACGCCGGGCGGGCGGGCCACGGGCACCACGTACGCCAGCTCCGCGTACGCCGAGCCGGTGGCGCCGGAGCCCGCTGCGGACGGTGATGGGGCCGCCGTGGCGACCGACAAGCCGGAGATCGAGCCCGGCGGCCCAGCCGGCAGCGTGGTCGCCGAGCGGGCCGCGCGGCCCCGTCGCCCGCGTGGGTGGCCCACGGCCGGTGGCGTGCGCAGAGCGTGACGTCCCGCAAAGATCTGGTCACCGTTGCCTTTTACGGTTAGTTTCTTGATGTGGCACGGGGGTTTCCCGGGCCGCCCGAGGCCCGACCGAGCCGTTGTCGGAAGGCGACGGCGTTGATGCAGACGCGTGGCCGGCACCCGACCGCGTGCGGGCATCGGTGGTTGTGCGGACCCGGATGCCGAGGTGCGCGTCCGCCGGAGCTGCCTCGTGACCAAGACCAGTTCCCCCGCATCGGTCAAGTCCACCCCCGCCCCCCGTCGTCGTGCGGCCACCGCCGACGCGGGTGAGGAGTCCCCGCCAGGCCGCCGCATCATCGTTCTCGACACGTCCGTGCTGCTCGCGGACCCCTCGGCGATTCTTCGGTTCGCGGAGCACGAGGTCGTGCTGCCGCTCGTGGTGATCTCGGAGCTCGAGGGCAAGCGCCACCACCCTGAGATAGGGGCGTTCGCCCGTCAGGCCCTGCGCATGCTCGACGACCTGCGCGTCGCGCACGGCCGCCTCGACGTACCCATCGCGGTCAACGACTCCGGTGGCGTCGTGCGGGTGGAGCTCAACCACACCGATCCGGCGATCCTGCCACCCGGCTTCCGCACCGAGGCCAACGACGCGCGCATCCTCGCGGTGGCGCTGGCCCTGGCGGCGGACGGCAACGACGTCACCCTCGTCACGAAGGACATGCCGCTGCGGGTCAAGGCCGCCGCGGTGGGCCTGATCGCGGACGAGTACCGGCACGGTCAGGCGAGCGATCCCGGCTGGACCGGCATCGCCGAGATCGAGCTGGGTGCCGACGAGGTGGCCCAGCTCTACGCGGGCGAGACGCTCGACCACGAGGAGGCTCGGGAGCTGCCCTGCCACACGGGCCTGGTGCTGCACTCGCAGAACGGCTCGGCGCTGGGACGTGTGCTGCCCGACAAGAGCGTGCGGCTCGTGCGCGGTGACCGGGAGGCGTTCGGGCTTCGCGGCCGTTCGGCCGAGCAGCGCATCGCCCTCGACCTGCTGCTGGACGAGTCGATCGGGATCGTCTCGCTGGGCGGGCGGGCCGGTACGGGCAAGTCGGCGCTGGCGCTGTGCGCGGGCCTGGAGGCGGTGATGGAGCGGCGCAAGCACCGCAAGGTCATCGTCTTCCGGCCGCTGTACGCCGTCGGCGGGCAGGAGCTGGGTTATCTGCCGGGGTCCGAGGCCGAGAAGATGGCCCCGTGGGCGCAGGCGGTCTACGACACGCTCGGCGCGGTCGCGCACGAGAACGTGCTCGAGGAGATCGCCTCGCGCGGGCTGCTGGAGGTCCTGCCGCTCACCCACATCCGGGGCCGGAGCCTGCACGACGCGTTCGTCATCGTGGACGAGGCGCAGTCGTTGGAGCGCGGGGTGCTGTTGACCGTGCTGTCGCGCATCGGCACCGGCTCGCGCGTCGTGCTCACCCACGACGTGGCGCAGCGGGACAACCTGCGCGTCGGCCGCCACGACGGCGTGGCCGCGGTCATCGAGGCGCTGAAGGGCCACCCGCTGTTCGCGCACGTGACGCTGACCCGGTCCGAGCGTTCCCCGATCGCGGAGGTTGTCACCGATCTGTTGGAGGAACTGCCCGTCTGATCGACCGATAACGACGGCGCGGCCGACCGAATAGTGTCGGCCGCGCCGTCGTTCTGTTGTCGTGCCGACGTGGTGAATCCAGCCTCGGATACATAGCTGTATCCTGCTTCACATCGCCTGCGAGCTGGTTCTGAGTCAGCCGAAATCATGTTTCGGGCCGCGCACACGGGCGCTTTTCTCATCCACGCCTGTTGGTAATTGCCCATTCGCGTTGAGTGATGTTTGTCGTAACAAACACATGGCTTCTTATCTATGTGGTTTTGATGTCGCGAAAGCCGACCCGGCCACCGCCGCACCCCCGTGCGGCGCCCGACCTCGGCGCCGCAATGTCGCGGCCCGGCCGCGGGACATCTGTTCACGCAGAAGGAGCCGTGATGCACTCACCCCCCGGCGGCGTACGCGCCGCACGCAGACGGGCCAGCCGCCGACGGCTGGCCTGGCTGCTATCGCCGGTCCTGGTCATCGCCGCGGTGACCGTACCGGCCAGCCCGTCGTCGGCCGCACCGGTCGGCGTCGCCATCCCGATCCAGTTCCAGCTCACCGACAACCAGGGCTCCTGGTTCGACACGGGCGCGACGCTGTTCGGCACGAAGGCGCTCGGCGTGGCGGTCACCCCGCGCACGAAGCTGCTGAACCTGCCGCTGGACACCACCACCCTGCTCAACACCGATCTGGCCGAGGACCTGCTGGACCTGCCGCTCCTGGGTGGCACCGCGCCGCTGCTCGGCAGCCTCGGGCTGGACCTGGGCGGCGTACTCAACCTCGACCAGCTCAACCAGGCTGTCGACGCGGCCGGCGGGCTCCTCGGGTTCCTCAACCCGACGGTCCAGCGGGCCAAGTCGCAGATCAATCAGCTCGCCCAGCAGGTCGCGGGCCAGCCGGCCGACTCGGCGCTGCCGTTGTCGAGCCTGCCCGTCGGCCTCGACCTGATGCGCACGCTGAACGAGATCAGCAACCTGGCGCCGCGGGACCTGAGCCTCAAGCCCCAGGCGAAGTTCAAGGTCGCCGCGCCGCAGGCCGCCTCGTCGCACTCGGTGACGAGCCTTATCTGGCCGCTCGGTGCCACGCCGATCGACCAGAGCAGCGCGTTCATCGGCGACGTCACGGCGGATCTCACCGAGCCGGGCCTGTACGCCTGGGCGTGCAAGATCCACCCGTACATGCTCGGCGCCGTCGTCGTGGACGACCCGCTCACCCCCGGCCTCGACTTCGGCAAGAAGCTCAACGTCGCGGTCAAGGGCGGGGTGGTCGTGCCCAGTTCGGCCGACATCGTCCAGCAGTTGGTCCAGAAGTTCTTCCGGATCACCGCGCCGGACAACTGGCAGGTCTTCAGCAACACCGAGACCAAGAACTGGAACCCGTACTACCCGACCGCGCCCATCCTGCAGTACGACGCGAACGAGCAGCCCGTGCTCATCCCGAGCCTGGACTCCTACTACAACAGCAAGTTCAGCGAGGGCGTGACCCTGCCGGCGCTCACCCAACGGCCCAGCACGCCGGGCGTCGGTGAGCTGTGGGTCGACACCCAGATGGAGAAGTACGCCGGCAAGTCCAAGTCCGGCGCCGCCACGAAGGTCGACGTGCAGAACTGGACGGTGGCCCGCAAGGTCGCCCTGCCGCAGATCAACCTGAACAACCCGCACAACATGTGGTCGGACAAGGACGGCAAGTACATCTACCAGACCGAGTGGTTCTCGGACCGGCTCACCGTCTTCGACCGGAAGACGGGCCAACTGATCCGCACCATCCAGGTCGGGCCGGACCCGTCGCACGTGATGACCCGCACGGATACCGACCAGTTGCACGTCGCCATCAACGCGGGCAACGCGGTGGTCGAGCTGAAGCCGGGCGCCACGGCGATCGACCGGCGCATCCTCGTGCAGGGCCCGGGCCAGACCCCGGCGCACCCGCACGCGCACTGGATGAGCGCGGACGGGCAGACCATGGTCACGCCGAACGTCAACCACCACAACTCCACGATCGTGGACGTCGCGACCGGTTCGATCCAGCAGGTCCAGACCGCGCAGTTGCCCATCGCCACCGGCATGATGCCGGACACGTCGAAGTACTACGTGGCGAACTTCCTGGGCCAGAGCGTGTCGTGCATCTCGCTGTCGGGCAGCTCCTGCCGCTCCGACTCGGGCACGGACGTGGCGTACAAGGAGATCAACCTCTGGTCGAACTACGACATGGTCAGCGGGGCGACCTCCGGCGCGTTCGGCGGCCTGCCCATCCAGCTGCCGGTCAGCCCGGACGGCAAGTACCTGCTCGTCGCGAACACGTTGACCAGCAACATCACGGTCATCGACACCGACACCGACAAGATCGTCAAGACGCTGCCGTGTGACTCCGGTTGCCACGGCATCAACTTCGGCGCCAAGCGCGGTGGCGGCTACTACGCCTACGTGTCGAGCAAGTTCTCGAACGCGCTCAGCATCGTCGACGGGGACCCGAACGGGGACGGCAACCCGGCGGACGCGGCTGTCGTGGGCCGGATGGTCCTCAACGCGGGGTCGGGCACCATCGCCGACGACGACGTGACCGCCTACAACGGCATGGGCGGCCAGGGCGTCCTCGCGTACCCGATCCCCTACAACGGCTGGGTGCAGAACGCGCCGTCGGACATGGCGGACCAGCTCACCTGCCCGCAGCTCAACCCCATCAACACCGGCGTCTGTTCCTGACGCCGACCGGCTGATTCACAGACGGGGGATGGACCGTAAAGCGGACGGTCCATCCCCCTGACCAGCCACACCTCGCGGGCAGCCGGCAGGCCACGGCGGCCAGGTCACGCGCGCCCGCTTCCCCCACAGTAGACGAGGGAGTTCCTCCATGTCCGATCTCGGCATGCCGGCGCGGTTCACCGCCGTCCGGCGGCTGCTCACCGGCGGCCCTCCGCTGGTGCGCAGGGTGCTCGTCATCGGGGCGATCGCCCTGATCATGACCGCCCTCGGCGCGATCGTCTTCGCGCCCAAGCCGGCCTTCGCCGCCAACCACACCATCAACATCACCGGGTTCGCCTTCAGCCCGGACCTGCTCACCGTGGCGCCCGGCGACACGGTCACGTTCGTCAACCAGGAGACCGACGGCACGATCCACTCCATCCGGGGTGACTTCACGTCGCCCGACCTGCCGCCCGGCGCGAGCTTCACGGTCACCATCAGCGCCGCCGGCACGTTCAGCTACTACTGCGGCCTGCACCCGTACATGACGGGGACGATCGTGGCGACGAGCAACCCCCCGCCGACCTCGGCGGCGGCCACCACCCGGCCGCCGACCAGCCGGCCACCCACGAGCGCCGCGCCGACGTCGCGTCCGCCGACCAGTTCCGTGCCGACGAGCGCGGGCCCGACGTCGGCGACCCCGACCACGCCGGCCCCCGGGGCCGCCCCCTGCGACAACCCGACCGTCGGGGCCGACCAGGGCGACGGCACCAAGCTGGCCACGTACGAGACGGTCAGCGGGGTCAAGGTGTTCAAGCTCTGCATGGCGCCGGTCAACTGGGAGGTCTCGCCGGGGGTCGTCCGGCCGGCGTACGCGTTCAACGGCCTTGTGCCCGGCCCGACGATCAAGGTGAACGAGGGCGACAAGCTCCGGTTCATCGTGCAGAACCAGCTGCCCGACCACACGGCGGTGCACTGGCACGGCATGGAGTTGCCGAACGCGCAGGACGGCGTGCCGGACATCACCCAGCCGCACATCCTGCCGGGGGAGACCTACACGTACGAGTGGACCGCCAAGACGACCGGCACCCACTGGTACCACTCCCACATGGGCGGCGGCCAGGTCGGCAAGGGCCTCTACGGGGCGCTGCTGATCACGCCGACGCTCGGTGACATCACGGCCGACAAGCACTACACGCTGGCGATCGGCGACGGGTCCAACGGGTTCACGCTGAACGGCAAGTCCTATCCGGCGACCGCCACGCTGGCCGCCAAGGTGAACCAGAAGGTCCACGTCCGGCTGATCGGCGCCGGGCCGGAGATGCTGCACCCGATGCACCTGCACGGGATGCAGTTCCAGGTCGTGGCTCAGGACGGCACCAAGCTGGCGTCACCGTACTGGGCGGACACGCTCACGGTCGCCGTCGGGCAGACGTTCGACATCGTCTTCCAGCCCAAGGACGTCGGCAAGTGGCTGCTGCACTGCCACATCTTCTCCCACTCCGAGGGACCGAACGGAATGCTCGGCCTGGTCACGGTCGTCAACGTGACCGCGTAGCTCCGCATACCCCCACCATGGCCGGGCCGGTCGCCCGCCGACCGGCCCGGCCTTTCACACCAAGGAGTACGCCCATGAAGCTCACGCGCATCCTGACAGTGCTCGCGGTCGGCGCGGCGGCGGCCGTCCTGCTGCCCGCCCAGCCCGCCGCCGCGCACGTCACCGTGTCGCCGGCCACCGCGACGGCCGGCGGGCGGGGCACCTTCACGTTCAAGGTCCCCAACGAGCGGCCCGACGCCGACACCACGAAGGTCGAGGTGGTGTTCCCGCCGGACGTCACGATGACCAGCGTGTCCCTGCGGCCGGTGCCCGGCTGGACCGCGACGGTCAACACCCGCGAACTGCCGCCCGCGAGCGCCGCGGCGGCCGGCGGGCAGGAGGAAAGCGCGGTCGACCGGGCCGTCACCGGCATCGTCTGGCAGGGCGGCGCGATCCGGCCCGGCGAGTTCCAGACGTTCGACGTCGCCCTCGGGCCGCTGCCCACCACGCCCGGCAAACTGGTCGTCAAGGCGCTCCAGACGTACTCGTCCGGCGAGGTCGTGCGGTGGATCGAGGTGCCGCGCGACGGCGCCGCCCGGCCCGCGCATCCGGCCATGGTGATCGACATTCAGCCGGCCGCGGCCACGCAGGCGGTTCCCGCGCCGACGGCCGCGCCGGTCGACGACACCGCGCGGACCGTGGCGTACCTCGGCCTCGCGGCAGGGCTGCTCGCCCTCGTGGCGGCCCTGGTCGCCCTGGTGCGCCGCCGGCCGGGGCCCCGCGACGCCGACGCTCCGTCCGGCGGCGCTCCAGCACCGGACGTCGACGCGGCCCCGAAGGCCGGTGTGCGTTCGGCCGGCGCTTCGCGGGCGGGGGGCAACCCGCGCCCGGCCGGGGCATCGGCCGTCGAGCGGGATGCGCAGCGCGCGGACGTGCTGCGATGACGGGGCGCCTGCGCCGGATCATGGCCGGCGCCGTCCTCGCCGGGGTCGCCACCGTGCTGGGCGGCCTGGTGGCGCCGGCCCCGGCGTGGGCGCACGCTGACCTGGTCTTCGCGCAGCCGGCGGCGGGCCAGACGTTCCAGGAGTCGCCGACCGGGCTGCTGCTCCAGTTCACCGAGCCCGTGACCGTCCCGGCGGGCGGCGTGCGCCTCTTCGGCCCGGACGGGGCCACCATCACGACCGGACCGTCCACGCACCGTGCCGGGGACGGCACGTCGGTGGAGACGCCGCTGACGGGTCCGTTGGGCGACGGGGTGTACACGGTCGCCTGGCGGGTGATCTCCGCGGACAGCCACCCGGCGCAGGGCGCGTTCACGTTCACGGTGGGCGACGGCGCGGCCCGGCCGGGCGCGGCCACGGCGGTCCCGGACGACACCGGCGCGCGGGTGGCGTTCGCCGTGGCCCGTTGGGTCTCGTTCGCGGGGCTGGCCGTGCTCGTGGGCGCGGTCCTGTTCGTCGCCTGGTGCTGGCCGGCGGGCGCCCGCCGGCCAGCCGTCCGCGCGCTCGTCTGGGGCGGCTGGGCCACCGGGCTGGTCGGCGCCCTCGCCGCCGCGCTGACGTACGGGCCGTACGCCGCGGGCCGGTCGCTCGGCGACGTCCTGGACGGGGAGTTGCTCGACACGACGTTGGCCGCCGGGCTCGGCCGGGCCCTCGCCGCCCGGGCGGCCCTGCTGGTCGCCGCGGCCCCGGCGCTGTCGTGGCTGCTGCGCCGGTATCCCGACGACCCGGGCCCCCGCCTGCGTCGCGCGGTGACCGGCGCGGTCATCCTGGGCGCCGGGGCGCTCGCCGCGACCTGGACGGTGGCGGGGCACAGCGTGTCGGGCCGGTTCGTACCCGTGGCCGTGGCGGTCGACATCGCGCACCTGGTGGCCATGGCGGCGTGGCTCGGCGGGCTGGCCACCCTGGCACTGGCACTGCTGCCGGCCCGCGAGCTGCGGGCCATGCGGCGCGCGGTGCCGGCGTTCTCCCGGCTCGCCCTGATCTGCGTCGGCGTGCTCGTGGTGACCGGGCTGTTCCAGGCCTGGCGGCAGGTGCAGACGCCCGCGGCGTTGACCCAGACGTCCTATGGCCGGCTGCTGGCCGCCAAGGTTGTCGTGGTCTGCGTGCTTGTCGGGCTCGGGATGGCGGCCCGCGGCTGGGTGCGCCGTCACTACGACGCCCGGCCGGGCGCCAGGAACCCCGCGCCGGACCCCCACCAGCTGTACGCGTTCCGCCGGCGGGTACTCGCGGAGACCGGCCTGGGCGTCGTCGTACTCGCGGTGTCCGCGGTCCTGATGGCCACGCAGCCGGCGGGTGCGGCGTACGCCGCACGCGAGCAGGCGGCCCGCCAGTTGGCCCTGCAGGCGGCGGCGGTGCCCGGCTCGGTGCCCTTCGACGCGGGGTCGGGTCGCGGCCTCATCGCGTTCGACCTGCAACCGCGCCGCGTCGGTGCCACCGTGCTGCACCTGTCCATCCTGGACCCGACGGGCCGGCCCTTCGCGGTGCCGCAGGCGGGGGTGGAGCTGCGGCTGCCGGAGCGCGACATCGGCCCGTTGCCGGTCGAGCTGCGCCAGGCGGGCGACGGCCACTATCTCGCGGCGCTGTCGCTTCCGCTCGCGGGCGCCTGGACCGCCACGGTTACGGTACGTGTCAGCGACGTTGACGAAGCGTCAGTGGACATTCCAGTCATAGTGGCGCAGTGAATTGCCAGTATTCTCCATGTTGGACAGATTATGCGGTGTGGCATAAGTCACTTGGGGGTGCCCTCGTGCCACCGCCTGAGTGAGGGTGGTCGACGGGCTGCGACGCTTTCGTGTTCGCGACGCGGCCCGCGACCGGCCAACGGGGGGACGGTCGCACCCTCTGTCCCCGGCGAAGGGAACGCTTCGTGGCCCGGCCACGCCGACGCACCACGGCAACCCAACTCCCCAAGCATTCCGCGAGGCCCAGCTTCGCGCCGCGGATCGCCGCGGTGGCGCTGCTGCTGACCGGCGCGGTCGGCGGCGGTTACCTCGGCATCCACCGGCAGCAGGCCGCTGATGTCGCCGCGCAGGAGGCGCGGTACGACGTCGAGTCCGAGATCGCGGCGATGGACCAGTCCAAGCTGTACGACGCGCGCGCCGGTCTCGACCCGGCCGTGCAGCGGGCGCTCGACAAGGCGGCCGACGAGGCCAAGGACCAGGCCGCCAAGGCGAAGAAGGCCAACGAGCTGGCCGAGCGCGCGCAGGCCGCGAGCCGGTCGGAGAACCGCGAGCCGCCGGACTACGGCCCGATCCCCGCGTCGTGCTCCGAGTTCAGCGGCAACCGCGCGATCGGCTGCGCCGAGCTGCTCAAGAAGGGCTTCGGCCTCGACCAGATGCCGTGCCTGAACAAGCTCTGGAACAAGGAGAGCAACTGGCGTACGACGGCCGAGAACACCTCGTCCGGCGCGTACGGCATCCCGCAGGCGCTGCCCGGCTCCAAGATGGCCAGCGAGGGCGACGACTGGCGCACCAACCCGGCCACGCAGATCAAGTGGGGCCTGGGCTACATCAAGGGCCGCTACGGCACGCCGTGCAAGGCGTGGGACCACTCGGTGGCGACCGGCTGGTACTAATCGCCGAAGCCGACAGAGCGATGAACCGTGGCGGTACCTATGCGTACCACCACGGTTCATTGCTTCCCGGGTCATCACTAGCGGTTGACCGCGCGGGCGTGGTAGCTGTGTCCGCGTGACGATCGAGGAGCCTTCCCAGCCGGCCCACGTTCCCGAACGTGGGCCGGCTGTCGACTCGCCGGACCGCTTCGGCACCCCCGCCTTCTACGCCGCCATCGGCCGCGCGTTCGTGGCCATGTGCGCCCTCGTGCCCATCCTCGCCGTCGTCGAGCTGGGCGACCGGCTCACGGGCGGGCTGTTCCTGCGGGTCGGCGGCATCCGGCCGCGCCGCCTCGACGGGCTCGACGGCATCATCCTGGCGCCCTTCCTGCACGCGAGCTGGGACCATCTGGTGGTCAACAGCGCGCCGCTGATCCTGCTCGGCACGTTCGTCCTCGCCGCCGGCTGGCGCAGCTTCCTGCTCAGTACGCTGATCATCGCGGTGATCAGCGGCATCGGCACGTGGCTGCTGACCCCGGAGAACACGATCGTGGTCGGCGCGAGCGGTGTGGTCTTCGGCTACCTCGGGCTGCTGCTCGCCCGGGGCGTGGTCGAACGCAGCCTCTGGCATGTGGCCGTGGGCGCCCTCGTGGCCGTGCTCTACGGCTGGCAGATCCTGCTGATCGACCCGGCGAACACCCAGGTGTCCTGGCAGGCGCACCTGTTCGGGTTCGTCGGCGGGCTGGTCGCCGCGTTGCTGGTGCGGACCCGCCGGAGCTTGCCGCCCGCCATCTCCCACCCGTAACGTTGCGTGCAGCTCAGCTGAACACATTGTGGTGGAGGCCTGTGTGGGCGACGTGGATCTCGTCATCGTGGGAGCCGGCCCGACGGGCCTGTTCGCCGCGTACTACGCCGGGTTCCGGGGCTTCTCCACGGTCGTGATCGACGCCCTCCCGGAGGCGGGCGGCCAGATCACCGCCATGTACCCCGAGAAGGTCATCTACGACGTCGCCGGCTTTCCCGCGATCCGTGGCCGGGAGCTGATCGCGAACCTGGTGGCGCAGGCGGCCCCCTACCGCCCCACCTACCTGCTGGGCGTACGGGCGGAGGGGCTCGACCGAGACCCTGACGGCCGCCCGCTGCTGAGCCTGTCGGACGGGCAGACGCTGCGCTGCGGCGCCATCCTCATCACGGGCGGCCTGGGCAGCTTCTCGCCCCGGCCGCTGCCCTGCGCGGCGGGCTGGACGGGCACCGGGCTGGTCTACTTCGTGCCCGAGCTGAACGTGCTCGCGGGGCGCGATGTCGTCATCGTGGGCGGGGGCGACTCGGCGTTCGACTGGGCGCTGGCCCTGCAGCCGATCGCCGCGTCGGTCACTCTCGTGCACCGTCGCGACGCGTTCCGCGCGCACGCCGGTACGGTCGCCAAGGTGCGCGACCTGCCCGTACGGATTCTGGTGAACGCCCAGGTCACGAGGCTGATCGGGGACGACGAGGTCACGGCCGTGGAGGTCGCCGTCAAGGGCGAGGAGCCGGCCACGCTGCCGGCGGGCGCGGTCGTCGCGGCCCTCGGCTTCACCGCCGACCTGGGCCCGCTGGCCGAGTGGGGTCTCACGCTGGACCACCGGCACATCGTCGTGGACTCCACGATGGCCACGAACCTGCCGCGCGTCTTCGCGGCCGGCGACATCACGGAGTACCCGGGCAAGGTGCGCCTGATCGCCACGGGCTTCGGCGAGGCGGCCACGGCCGTCAACAACGCGGCCCCGGTCATCGACCCGGGCGCCCACCTCTTCCCGGGCCATTCCTCCGACGCCGGCTGACGCGCGGCGCCGGAGGTGACCCGGGAGGTCAGTCCTCCCCGGACTGGTCCGTGATGGCGTCGAAGTCGACGCGGGAGTAGCGGCGCAGCTTCTCCAGGCGGTGCCAGGAGTCGATGACCCGGATCGTGCCGCTCTTGGAGCGCATGACGATCGACTGGGTGTAGGCGCCCCCGGCCCGGTACCGCACGCCCTTGAGCAGGTCGCCGGACGTCACGCCGGTGGCGCAGAAGAACGCGTTGTCGCCGCGTACGAGGTCGTTGGTGGTGAGGACCCGGTCGAGGTCGTGGCCGGCGGCGACGGCGCGCTCCCGCTCGGCGTCGTCCTGCGGCCAGAGCTTGGCCTGGATCTCGCCGCCGATGCACTTGAGCGCACACGCGGCGACGATGCCCTCGGGCGTGCCGCCGATGCCCATGAGCACGTCGACCTCGCTCGTGTCGCGCGCGGCGCTGATCGCGCCGGCGATGTCGCCGTCGAGGATGAACCGGATGCGCGCGCCCGCGTCGCGCACCTCCTTGACGAGGGCGGCGTGTCGGGGCCGGTCGAGGATGCAGACGGTCACGTCCGAGACGGAGCAGTGCTTGACCTTCGCGATCCGCTGCAGGTTCTCCCGTACGCCCGCCTCGATGTCGATGACCCCGGCCGCCTCGGGACCGACCGCCAGCTTCTCCATGTAGAACACGGCCGACGGGTCGAACATGGCGCCGCGCTCGGCGACCGCCAGGACCGCGAGCGCGTTCGGCATGCCCTTGCTCATCATGGTGGTCCCGTCGATCGGGTCCACGGCCACGTCCACCTCGGGGCCGCCCTGCCAGTCGCCGACGTGCTCGCCGTTGTAGAGCATGGGCGCGTTGTCCTTCTCGCCCTCGCCGATGACCACGACGCCACGCATGGGCAGCGAGTTGATCAGCAGGCGCATGGCGTCGACGGCCGCGCCGTCGCCGCGCTCCTTGTCGCCCCGGCCCACCCAGCGGCCGGCGGCCATGGCGGCGGCCTCTGTCACGCGGACGAGTTCGAGGGCGAGGTTACGGTCAAGATCTTCGGCGCGGCGGGGGACTGAAGCGGACATCGGTGGCCTCCTCGGGGCGTCGCGGTCGGACCGCTCGTGTAGGAAAGCGCTTACACACAGCGTTCCGACTTTTCCCTATGGTGCCATCGCTGAGTTTCGGGCCGGTGGCGAAGGCCCGTGAGCCGTCGGTCACTATGGTGGCGTGAATCCCGCGCAGACCTCCGTACCAGCAGATCTTCCCCGCACGGTGACGCCGGAACCGGCGGCCGCGCCCGTCGGGCCCCGGCGCTCGGCGCGCGGCTGGCGTGACATGGCGCGCTCCCTCGTGGTCCTCCTCATCCCGGTGGCGATCATCGTGGGGATCTACCGCTTCCAGGGCGGGGAGGACGTCGTCGTGGTCGACACCGCGCCCGCCTACGCGAACGCGCGGGCCGCCCAGGCCTTCCCGGTGCTGGAGCCGACCGGGCTGGACGCCGGCTGGCGCACGGTCAGCGCCGCGTACCAGGTCGAGCCCGACGGCGCGGTGCTGCGCGTCGGCTACCTCACCCCGGACGAGGGCCAGACCCAGCTGGTCCAGTCCTCCCGCCCGGCCGCGGCGCTCGTCAAGGACGAGCTCGGGGAGAGCGGGACGCCCCTGGGTACCGTGAACGAGGCCGGCCTCGCCTGGCAGGTGTACGCGGTCCGCGACGGTGAGCACGCGATCGTGTCCGTCAGCCCGGACCGGACGGTGATCGTGGTCGGCGCGACGGACGTAGCCACTCTGCGTACTCTTGCCGGCGCGCTGCGCTGACCTGCGGGGCGGGGTAGAGCCGGTTTCGTACACTCGGCTATCCGCGCCGACTGTCGGAGGTAGGTCATGTCGCACACGGAGCGCGCCACCCGGCGGCCCGCCACGCTCGTCGTGCTCGCGCTCGCCGCGCTGCTGAGCCTGGCGCTGGCCGCGTGCGACAAGGGCGACGCCGGGGTCGGCCACGGGCTGAACCCGCCGGGCGCCGCCAAGGACGAGCTCACGGCCGCGATCAAGGCGCTGGCCGGCAAGCCGTACCGCTTCTCGGTCGCGCAGGGCGACACGCCGATCTCCAGCGGCGCGGTCGACGGCAAGGGCTCGGCACAGTTCCACGCGACCGTCTCCGACCCGACCTCCGGCGCGTCCGTCGAGCTGGACGCGGCCCGCGTCGACAAGGCCGCCTACCTCAAGGTCGACTTCGGTGCGCTCGCCGGGGTCGTGCCCGTCCTGGGCGACCTCAACCGCAAGTGGGTCAAGGTCGACGCCAAGAAGCTGCCCTCGTCGCTGTCCAAGCAGCTCGACGCCGGGCTGTCCGCCGACCTGTCCGTGCTCGCCGCCGGTGTGCAGACCGCCGAGCGCAACGGCAACGTCTACCAGGGCACCCTGGACCTGTCCAAGGGCGCGGCGCTGCTCAACACGGCGTCCGGCGGCAAGGTGGACGCCGCGGCCAAGGCGCTGCCCTACGAGGCGACCGTCGCCGACGGGGCGCTCGCCACGCTGAAGGTCAAGGGCCTCAAGATCGGCACGCAGACGGCCGACGTGACCCTGACCCTCACGGACGTCGGCAAGCCCATCACGATCGCCAAGCCCAAGGGCGCGGTCTCGGCGCCGGCGGATCTCTACTCCCTGCTGGCCGCCGCCTGACGGCGGCGCGGTCACTCCCCGCCGGGCTGGGCCGTTACTCCCGGCCGTCCGCCGCCTGACGGGCCGCGTCCAGCCGCTCGCGGGCGCCGTCGAGCCAGCGCTGGCACACCTTGGCGAGATGCTCGCCGCGCTCCCAGAGCGCGAGCGACTCTTCCAGCGTGGCGCCGCCGGCCTCCAGGCGCTCGACGACACTCGCCAGCTCGGCGCGCGCCTGCTCGTAGCTCAGCTCGTCCTTCGCCGCCATGGCACCGCCCCTCACGTCGCGACCACCTTAGCGGCCAGCTCGCCCTCGGCCAGTCGCACGCGCAGCGCGTCGCCCGTCGACACGTCGGCCGGCGCCCGCACCACGGCACCGTCGGCCGCCTGCACGATCGCGTACCCCCGCTGGAGGGTCGCCGCGGGCGACAGCGCCCGCAGCCGCGCCACGGTGTGGCGCAGGTCGTCGTCGGCCCGCTCCAGCCGGTAACCCAGCGTCCGGTGGGCGCGATGCCGCAGCGCGTCCACGTCCGCGGCGCGCTGATCCAGCATCGCGGTCGGATTCGCGAGTACGGGCCGGGAGCGCGCGGCGTCCAGGCGCTGCTGCTCGCGCGCGAGGTGGTGGCGCATCGCCCGCTCCAGCCGTCCCCGGGCGGTGGCGATGAGGCGCCGCTCCTCGGCGAGGTCGGGCACCACCCGCTTGGCCGCGTCGGTCGGGGTGGACGCCCGCACGTCGGCCACGAAGTCGATGAGCGGGACGTCCGTCTCGTGCCCGATCGCGGAGATCACCGGCGTACGGCAGGCGAAGATGGCCCGGCACAGCGCCTCGTCGGAGAAGGGCAGCAGGTCCTCGACCCCGCCGCCGCCCCGGGCCAGGATGATGACCTCGACGGCCGGGTCGGCGTCGAGCACCTTGAGCGCCTCGATGATCTGGGGCACGGCGGCCGGCCCCTGCACGGCCGTGTTGAGGATGCGGAACCGCACCGCCGGCCAGCGCCGGCGCGCGTTGTCGAGCACGTCGCGCTCGGCCGCGCTGGCCCGGCCCGTGACCAGCCCGACCGTGCCGGGAAGGAAGGGCAGCGGCCGCTTGCGCGCCCGGTCGAACAGGCCCTCGGCGGCCAGCAGCTTCTTGAGCTGTTCGAGGCGGGCCAGCAGTTCGCCGAGGCCCACCTGGCGGATCTCGTCGGCCCGCAGGGAGAACGTGCCCCGGCCGGCGAAGAAGTCCGGCTTGGCGTGCGCGACGACGCGGGCGCCCTCCTTCAGCTCCGGCGCGCCGAGGTCGAGCACGTCCCGATTGGTCGTGACCGTCAGGCTGATCTCGGCCGACGGGTCGCGCAGGGTCAGGAAGACCGTGCTCGTGCCCGGGCGCCGGGAGATCTGCGCCACCTGGCCCTCCACCCACACCCAGCCCAGCCGGGCGATCCACGCGGAGATCATCTGGCTCACGACGCGGACGGGCCACGGCTCCTCGGCCGTCGACTTCTTCTTCTCGGGTGTGGTCATCGCGGCTGAGCGTAACCGCGCGGTACGACGCGGGCCTTCCGATAGGTCTGTGTCCGATTGTCGCGGCGGTGGCCCGGATCACTCACCTCGGCGGCGCGTGCGGGCGCCCGTACCATGGGGGCGTGACCTCCAAGCGCGTACTCCTCGCCAAGCCCCGCGGCTACTGCGCCGGCGTCGACCGGGCGGTGCAGACGGTCGAAGAGGCCCTCAAGCTCTACGGCGCCCCCATCTACGTGCGCAAGCAGATCGTGCACAACAAGCATGTCGTCGCCACCCTGGAAGCGGCCGGCGCGATCTTCGTGGAGGAGAACGAGGAGGTGCCCGAGGGCGCCACCGTGATCTTCTCGGCCCACGGCGTGGCGCCCGAGGTCTACGAGCAGGCCCGCACGCGCAATCTCAAGGCGATCGACGCCACCTGCCCGCTGGTGACCAAGGTCCACCACGAGGCGCGTCGCTACGCCGCGCAGGACTACGACATCCTGCTCATCGGCCACGAGGGCCACGAGGAGGTCATCGGTACGGCCGGCGAGGCCCCCGCCCACGTGCAGCTCGTGGACGGCCCGGAGGGTGCCGAAAAGATCGAGGTCCGGGATCCGGCCAAGGTCGTCTGGCTGTCGCAGACCACCCTGTCGGTGGACGAGACCATGGAGACGGTCGCCCGGCTCAAGGAGCGCCTGCCGCTGCTCCAGTCGCCGCCCAGCGACGACATCTGCTACGCCACCCAGAACCGCCAGCAGGTCGTCAAGCAGATCGCCCCCGAGTGCGACGTGATGATCGTGGTCGGTTCCACGAACTCGTCGAACTCCCTGCGCCTGCGCGACGTGGCCCTCGACGCCGGCTCGCGCGCCAGCTACCTCGTCGACTACGCCCACGAGATCGACGACGCCTGGCTCGCGGGCGCCACGACGGTCGGCCTCACCTCGGGTGCCAGCGTCCCGGACGAGCTGGTCACCGAGGTCCTCGAGCGCCTCGCGGCGCAGGGTTTCACGGACGTCGACGAGGTCACCACCGTGCAGGAGAAGATCACCTTCTCCCTCCCGCAGGAACTCAAGCGCGACATGAAGGCCGCCGCGGCCCGCTGACCGCACGTGTTGTGATCGGGCGGTGACTGCGGGCAGCGCCCGGCCGCGCGACCCAATAGCATGGGTCGATGTCTGAAGCTCGTGAGACGGAGCCCGCGGTCCTGCCGCCGCCCCTGTCGGTGGCGGAGATCCTCGCCAAGCGCGAGGAGAACCCTGACGACTACGCGCACGTGCCCGAGGGATACCTGGCCGTGCACGAGGTCCGCTACGCGTGGCCGGTCGTGTGGATGATCGCGCCCGTCGCGGAGGCGAACGACGTACGGATCAGGACGGTCGAGACCTACGGGACGTGGGGCGGCACGTCATGGCGGGCCTACCAGAAGGACGACGTGCAGCGCGTGGCGGACGCCATCGCGGCGGGCACGGCGGTGGTGGAGCCCCGGTGGCGGCGCGACACGGTCGAGGGCCGGGCGGCGATCGACGAGTTCAAGCGCAACCGGGGGCACCGGCGCTTCTTCGAGCTGCTCGTGCCGACCGTCATCGTCACCTCGGTCGTGCTGCTGCTGGTGCTGCTGTTCGCCATGGGCTCCTGACGGTCACGGGTCCGGGGCCACCAGCTCCGGGGCCTGCGGCTGGCGCGGCGCGAGCTCGACCTGGGCCGGGGTCGGCAGCGGTTCGCCGGTGACCCCCAGGTCGGTGAAGCGGCGGGCGCTGACCAGGACCCGCGACTCCAGCGACCCGATCGCCCGGTTGTACGCGGTCACCGCACCCGACAGGGAGGAGCCCACCTTGGACAGGTGGTCGGCCAGGCTGGCCAGGCGCGTGTACAGCTCGCGGCCCAGGCGGTGGACCTCGACGGCGTGCTCCGTGAGCGCCTCCTGGCGCCACGAGTACGCGATCGTGCGCAGGAGCGCGACCAGGGTCGCCGGGGTGGCGAGCACGACGTTGCGGCCGAACGCCTGCTCCAGCAGGGTCGCGTCGCGGGCCAGGGCCGCGTCGAGGAACGGGTCCGCGGGCAGGAACAGGACCACGAACTCCGGGGACTGTTCGACCGAGGCCCAGTAGCGCTTGGCCCCCAGCGCCTCCACGTGCGCGCGCAGGTGGCGGGCGTGCTGGTCGAGGTGGTGGTCGCGGACCCGCTGGTCGCGCGCCTCCATCGCCGACAGGTACGCGTCCAGGGGCGCCTTGGCGTCCACCACGATCCGGCGGCCGCCGTAGAGCTGCACGATCAGGTCGGGTCGCTGGGTGCCCTGGTCGCCGCTGATGGACACCTGCTCGGCGAAGTCGCAGTGCTCCAGCAGGCCGGCCGCCTCGACGACCCGGCGCAGCTGGTGCTCTCCCCAACGACCGCGCACCTGCGGGCTGCGCAGGGCCGCCACGAGCTGGCCCGCCTCGGCGCGCAGCGCGGTGGACGCCTCGTGCACCTGCCCGAGCTGCGAGCGCAGCTCCGAGTACGCGCCGACGCGGGCGCGCTCCAACTCCGCCACGCGTTGCTCGTACCGCTGAAGGGTCTCGTGGAGCGGGGCGACCGCGCGCGCGACGGCCTCCTGCGACTGGGCCGTCGCCTCGAACGTCAGCGCGCGCATCGACTGCTCCAGCCGCGCCTCGCCGGCCTGCGAGGCGGCGAGCGTGGCCTCCAGCCGCGCCACCTGGACGGCCCCGCGCGAACGGGCACCGAGCACTCCGAGCGCGATGCCCACGGCCAGCCCCACCAGCAACAGCGTCACCTCAGTCACCACTTCAGCATGCGGTATGGGTGCGACGGGTATGTACCGTGGGCGAGGAATGGGAGGGCACATGTTCTGGGGTCGCAAGCGCCGCGAGCGGGAGCTGGCGGACGCGCGGGAAGAGGCACTGCGCTGGTACGAGCGCCTGGGCGGCCAGATCATGAACCTGCCCAAGCGCGACGACCCTGCGATCCAGCAGGCGCTCGTCGACGCCGGCGAGCGCTACAACGCGGCCGGCGCCCAGCTGGACCGGGCGACCACCCCGGCGCAGTACGGCCTGGCCCGGGAGACCGCGGTGGAAGGCCTGGCCTACATCCGGGCCGCCCGCGTCGCCATGGGCTTCGACCCCGGCCCCGACATCCCGCCGCTGGCGGGCCAGCGCCAGGCCGGCCAGATCACCCAGGAGAACGAGGTCCAGATCGAGGGCCGCCCGTTCCGCGCCTCGCCGCGACACAGCAACCGCACGCCCTACTACTACCCGGGCGGCATGGTGCAGGGCCGGCCGGTCCCAGGCGGCTGGTATTCGGAGCCCTGGTGGAAGACCGCCCTCGTGGCGGGCGCCTGGGGCGTCGGCTCCTTCCTCATCATGGACGCGCTGTTCAGTCCGGGCCTGTTCGGCTGGGACGGCGGCGGCTTCGCGGCCGGCCACGACGACGGCTTCCAGGACGGCCTCGACTACGCCGAGGACCACGGCTGGGACCCGGGCGGCGAGCAGGACGCGGCGGCAGACGCCGGAGGCGGCGATTTCGGCGGCTACGACTACGGCTCCGACTACGCCGGTGACTTCGGCGGCGGCGACTTCGGCGGCGGGGACTTCGGGGGGTTCTAAATCGGCGGACGATCGACCGCCGGGCGGCTAGCCTCGCTGCCATGACGCAGACGGTGGGTCGCGCGTCCCGCCTTCCCGAACGTCCCACGCTGGACGGTCTGGAGGAGGCCTGGGCGCGCCGGTGGCAGGAGGAGGAGACGTACGCGTTCGACCGGTCAGCTGACCGCGCCGACGTGTACTCGATCGACACCCCGCCGCCCACCGTATCCGGCGCCCTGCACATCGGACACGTCTTCTCCTACACGCAGACGGACATCATCGCCCGCTTCCAGCGCATGCGCGGCAAGGCCGTGTTCTACCCGATCGGCTGGGACGACAACGGCCTGGCCACCGAGCGCCGGGTGCAGTACCACTTCGGCGTGCGCTGCGACCCGTCGCTGCCGTACGACCCGTCGTTCGTGCCGCAGCCGGGCAGCGCGGAGCTGACGCCGATCTCGCGGCCCAACTTCGTGGCGCTGTGCCGCCAGCTCACCGAGGAGGACGAGCGGGCCTACGAGGCGCTGTGGCGGCGGCTGGGGCTCAGCTTCGACTGGTCGTACCAGTACACGACCATCGGGGACCGGGCCCGGCTGGCGTCGCAGCGGGCGTTCCTGCGGGCCCTGGCGCGCGGCGAGGCGTACACGGCCCAGGCGCCGACCCTGTGGGACACCACGTACGCCACGGCCGTGGCCCAGGCCGAGCTTGAGGACCGCGAGCGCCCCGGCGCGTACCACAGGATCGTCTTCCGCGGACCCGCCGGCGAGCCGATCGAGATCGACACGACGCGGCCGGAGCTGCTGCCCGCCTGCGTGGCCCTGGTCTGCCACCCGGACGACGACCGCTACGCGGGCCTCGTCGGCAGCGACGCGACCACGCCGGTGTTCGGCGTCGAGGTGCCCATCCGCGCCCATCACCTCGCCGACCCCGCCAAGGGCACGGGCATCGCCATGGTGTGCACGTTCGGCGACCTCACCGACGTGACCTGGTGGCGGGAGCTGGACCTCGCCACCCGCGTGATCATCGGCCGGGACGGCCGGCTGCTGCCCGACGCGCCCTCCGATGTGGACCCGGCACGCTATCAGCGCCTCGCCGGCCGCACGGTCAACGCCGCGCGCCGCGAGATCGTGGCGATGCTCGGCGACGCGCTCGTCGGCGAGCCCCGCCCCATCACCCACCCGGTGAAGTTCTACGAGCGCGGCGAGCGCCCGCTCGAGATCGTCGCGACCCGTCAGTGGTACATCCGCAACGGCGGCCGGGACCCGGACCTCAGGAAAGACCTCCTGGAGTACGGGCGGGCGCTCGCGTGGACGCCCGAGTACATGCGCCACCGGTACGAGCACTGGGTCAACGGGCTGGTCGGCGACTGGCTCATCAGCCGCCAGCGCTTCTTCGGCGTGCCGTTCCCGGTGTGGTATCCGCTCGGCGCCGACGGCGAACCGGACTACGAGCATCCGCTCATCCCCGACGAGTCGCGGCTGCCGGTGGACCCGACCACGGACGTGCCGGACGGCTTCACCGAGGCCGACCGGGGCCGGCCGGGCGGGTTCGTGGCCGACCCGGACGTCATGGACACCTGGGCCACCTCGTCGCTGACCCCGCAGATCGCGGGCGGCTGGTGCGTCGACGAGGACCTGTTCGCCCGGGTGTACCCGATGGACCACCGGGCCCAGGCCCACGAGATCATCCGGACCTGGCTGTTCGCCACGATCGTGCGGGCGCGGGCGGAGTTCGGGGCCCTGCCCTGGCGCTCTGCCGTGATCTCCGGCTGGATCCTCGACCCCGACCGCAAGAAGCTGTCCAAGTCCAAGGGCAACGCGGAGACCGGCCCGGCGCACTACCTGGACCGGTTCGGCTCCGACGGGGTGCGCTACTGGGCGGCGTCGGGCCGCCCCGGCGTCGACACGGCGCTCGACGAGGGCCAGATGAAGGTCGGCCGGCGCCTCGCCACCAAGATCCTCAACGCCACGAAGTTCGTCCTGGGGTTGGCGGCGAGCGGGTCCGCGCAGGTGAGCGAGCCGCTCGACGTCGCCATGCTCGGCGAGCTGGACGGCGTCGTGCGGGTGGCCACGGAGGCCATGGCCGCGCAGGACTACACGACCGCGCTCGCCGCCACGGAGACGTTCTTCTGGCGGTTCTGCGACGACTACATCGAGCTGGTCAAGGACCGCGCGTACGGGTCGGGTCCCGGGGCCGCGTCCGCCCAGGCGGCGCTGCTGCGGGGCCTTGACGTGCTGCTGCGGCTGCTCGCCCCCGTCCTGCCGTACGCGACCGAGGAGGCCTGGTCGTGGTGGCACGACGGCTCGGTGCACCGGGCGGCGTGGCCGGTCGCCGCCAACGAACCCGGCGACGCGGCCGGCCGCGGTGACGCGGGCGGTGGTGACGCAGGCGGTGGTGTGGCGGGCGGTGGTGAGGCCGGCTGCGGTGCTGCGGGCGACGCGCGTGGCGGAGTTGCTGCGGACGCGTTGTTCGCGCTGGCCGCCGAGGCGCTGGGGCAGATCCGCCGGGAGAAGTCGCGGCGCAAGCTGTCCATGCGCGCCGAGTTCGACCGGGTCTCGATCGCCGGGGGCGCCGACGACCTGGCCCTGCTCCGGGCGGCGGCGGGCGACCTGCGCGCGGCCGGTCGGGTGGGCACCCTCGACTGGCACCCCACCGCCGGCGCGTTGACGATCACTGTCGGCTGAACCGGCCCCACCCACTCTGGATCTTGGCACCAAAGCCCGGCTATAAGCGGCCTTTGGTGCCAAGATCCGCTAGGGGAGGGGGCGACGGCCGCGGTGTATCCGTCGGGTGGCGCGTCCGAACGGGCGCGGCGTTGGGCGCTCGCTACGTGGGGGACGTTGCCTCGTTGGGCCGGTGGGGCGAGCGTGTGGGGGCTACGTGCGGCGGTGGGTGTATGCGTGGGGGGCAGGCGAGGCCACGCCCACCGCCATCGCCATGGTCGGGGCGCTCGTGCTGCTGGGCGGCGTCATGCTGGCGGTGGCGGCGACCCGCTGGCGGCGAGGCGGCGCAAAGCGTCCCCGGTGAGCCGGTAGGGGATCCACTCGTCCAGCGCGGCCGCGCCCAGGGCCGCGTAGAAATCGCGGGCCGGGTTCCAGTTCAGCACCCACCAGTCCAGGCGGGCGTACCCGCGCTCGAGGCACAGTAGGGCGAGCGCGCGCAGCAGGGCCCGCCCCGCGCCGGTGCCCCGCGCGGTCGGCTGCACGTACAGGTCTTCGAGGTAGATGCCGTGCACGCCCGCCCAGGTGGAGAAGTTGAGGAACCACAGGGCAAAGCCGACCGGCTCGTCGGTGGCGGGGTCGACGGCGACGTGCCCGAACAGGGCCGGCGCCGCCCCGAACAGGGCGTCGCGCAGCTGCGCCTCGGACAGCAGGCACTGGTCGGCGGCGCGCTCGAAGTCGGCCAGCTGGTGCACCATAGCGACGACGGCGGGCACGTCCGATGGACGTACCCGCCGCACGGCGACAGCGGGGGTGCTCACCCCTGCTTCGTCTCCCAGAAGATCTTCGCGATCTCGTCGATCTTGGCGAGCAGCTCATCCGCCTTGGCGGGGTCGGTCGTGCCCTTGGCGCCGGCGGCACCCGCGAGCTTCGTGGCCTCGTTGAACAGCTGGTGCAGCTGCGGGTACTTCTCGAAGTGCGGGGCCTTGAAGTAGTCGGTCCACAGCACCCACAGGTGGTGCTTGACCAGCTCGGCCCGCTGCTCCTTGATGATGAGCGAGCGGGTGCGGAACTCGAAGTCCTCGTTGGCCAGGTACTTCTCGATGATGGCCTTGACCGACTCGGCCTCGATCCGGGCCTGCGCCGGGTCGTATACGCCGCAGGGCAGATCGCAGTGGGCGCTCGCGGTCGTACGCGGCGTAAGCATGCGTGGCAGTCGCATCAGGGACCCCTCCATGGAAGTTTGCGATGATCCTCCTAACGGACCCTACTCCCGACCGGGGTGGCCTACGCAGAGAGGCGCGTCGTGTTCGCCGTACTCGTCAAAGGTCCTTCCATGGCGCCCACGCTGCGCGACGGCGACGCGGTGCTGGCGCGCCGCGGCGGTCGCGAGCCGCGGCCGGGCGACGTGGTGCTGGGGCGGTTCCGCTCCCGACCGGAGCTTCTCGTGATCAAAAGGGTCGTACGCAGGGAAGGCGACGGCTGGTGGCTGGCGGGGGATAACCCGTATGCCAGCGACGACTCGGCAAGCTATGGTGTCGCGACCATCGAGGCCCGGGTCGTACTCCAGTGGTGGCCACGTTTCCGCTGGCGGTTATGCTCGGGGAAGGAAACGGGCGACCCCCGCTAATCGCATCGATCGCAATAAAAGTCGCGATAATCGTCAATGTCGACGTGGGGAGCACTCGTGACGTACGACACATCAATTTTTCAGGCGCATCGTGGTGGCAAACTGGCCACCCGCTCGACTGTCGCCCTCGCCTCGCGCGAGGACCTGTCCATCGCCTACACGCCCGGGGTCGCGCAGGTCTGCGAGGCCATCGCAGCCGACCCGGCGCTCGCCGACACCTACACCTGGGTGGGGCACACGGTCGCGGTCGTGACCGACGGCAGCGCGGTGCTCGGCCTGGGCAACATCGGCCCGCGCGCGGCGCTGCCCGTCATGGAGGGCAAGGCGGTCCTGTTCAAGCAGTTCGGTGACGTGGACGCCGTGCCGATCTGCCTGAACACGCAGGACACCGAGGAGATCATCGCCGCGGTGACCGCGCTGGCCCCGTCGTTCGGCGGCATCAACCTCGAGGACATCAGCGCACCCCGCTGCTTCGAGATCGAACGCCGCCTCGACGCCGCACTGGACATCCCGGTGTTCCACGACGACCAGCACGGCACCGCCATCGTGGTGCTGGCCGCCCTGCGCAACGCCGCACAGGTGCTCGACCGCAAGATCGAGGACCTGCGCGTCGTGGTCAGCGGGGCCGGCGCCGCCGGCAACGCGGTCGCCCGGATGCTGCTCACCGGCGGCGTGACCGACGTCATCGTGGTCGACTCGCGCGGCGTCATCCACGCCGGGCGCACCGACCTGCACCCGGAGAAGGCGTCCCTGGCGGCCGCCACCAACCCGCGCGGGATCACCGGCGACATCACCGCGGCCCTGCGCGGTGCCGACGTGCTCGTCGGCGTCTCCGGCGGCACGGTCGCCGAGCACGCCCTTGCCGGCATGGCACCCGGCGGCGCGATCTTCGCGCTGGCCAACCCCAACCCGGAGGTCCACCCGACCGTCGCGGCCCGCTACGCGGCCGTCGTCGCCACCGGGCGCAGCGACTTCCCGAACCAGATCAACAACGTGCTGGCGTTCCCGGGCATCTTCCGGGGCGCCCTGGAGGCCCGGGCCACCCGCGTCACCGACGGCATGAAGCTCGCCGCCGCCGACGCCATCGCCGCGGTCGCCGCCGAGGACCTCTCGATCGACGCCATCGTGCCCTCGGCCCTCGACCCCCGGGTCGCCCCGGCGGTGGCCTCGGTCGTCGCCGAGGTCGCCCGCCAGGAGGGTGTGACCCGGGCGGCGTGACGCCGCCGACGCGCGCCGCGACGGTCCCCCGGGGCCGTCGCGGCGCGCGTTACCGGGCTGGGTACGTAGCTGTGCCTGTCCTCATCGGACGTCCTCCAGCCTGTCCACGGGAATCCGGCGAGGCCCAAGCGAGCGTGGCGGGCGTTGTCGGCGACAAGCGAGTGTGCGAGTGACCACGGGGAACTCGTCGCGGTGCTTGCCGGCTGGTACGGTGGATGATCATGCGCGCGGTGTATGCGAATCAGATAGACCAGGACAACCCGCTCTCGTGCCTCACGGTCGGCGAGCGACCCGAGCCGGACCTGCCGGCGGGCGGGTGGACCACCGTCGACGTGCGGTTCAGTGCGCTGAATCACCATGACCTGTGGTCGCTGCGGGGGGTGGGGCTGCCCGCCGACCGGCTGCCCATGATCCTCGGCTGCGATGCCGCGGGCGTCGCGCCGGACGGGACCGAGGTGGTCGTCTATCCCGTCGTGGACGATCCGGCCGACCCGCGCGGGTTCTCGCTGCTGTCGGAGCGCCACCAGGGCACGCTGGCCGACCGGGTCGCCGTCCCGCAGGCGTGCCTCGTGCCCAAGCCCGCCGAGGTGTCCTTCGCCGACGCGGCCTGCCTGCCGACCGCCTGGCTCACGGCGTACCACATGCTCGTCTCCCGCGGCCGCGTAGCGGACGCGGACGCGGTGCTGGTGCAGGGCGCGGGCGGCGGGGTGGCCACGGCGGCGATCGTGCTCGGCGTCGCCCTGGGCAAGCGGGTGTACGCGACCAGTCGCGTGGCTGGCAAGCGCGAGCGGGCCGCCGAGCTGGGCGCCATGGCGGTCGAACCGGGCGCGCGGCTGCCCGAGCGGGTCGGCGTCGTGATCGAGACGGTCGGGGCGGCCACGCTTGACCACTCGCTCAAGTGCGCGGCGCCCGGCGCCCGCATCGTGGTGTCGGGCTCGACCTCGGGACACCTGGCGACCATCGACCTGCGACGGGTCTTCGCGATGCGCCTGGAGCTGCTCGGGGCGTCCATGGGCTCCCGGGACGAACTGGCCGCGCTACTGCGACTGTGTGCGGAGGGGCGCATCC
Organism: Luedemannella helvata; assembly: GCF_039528415.1. Taxonomy (NCBI): domain Bacteria; kingdom Bacillati; phylum Actinomycetota; class Actinomycetes; order Micromonosporales; family Micromonosporaceae; genus Luedemannella; species Luedemannella helvata. The sequence goes on along the minus strand of NZ_BAAALS010000001.1, from coordinate 57,547 downwards.
GTCCGGTGGTGGACTCGGTCTTCCCGTTCGGCGACGCGCGGTCCGCGTTCGAGCGGTTGAGCTCCGGCGAGGTCTTCGGCAAGGTCCTGCTCGACCACACGCGGTGAGCTGACCGCGCCCCTTTACCACGAATCCCGGCCGGTCCCTTGTGGAGAGACGGAATCCGGCCAGTCGGGTGCACGGTTGCTGAGACGCCCACGATCCGGGCACAGTCGCGCGATGGTCGCGGCACGCCGTTCGCGGCCCGGATCCGGAAGGTACGACGCAATGGCGACATGGAACGACGTGGCCTCGTACGTGCGGGGCAAATACAAGATCTCCGACGAGCAGCCAAACATGATCAAGCTGGTCTTCGAGATGGACAACCTGCGCACCCAGGTGGTCGTGCTCTGGCACATCACCCTCGACGGGGACGAGAGCTGGGTGCAGATCGAGTCGCCGTTCGGCGAGATCGGCAACGTGAACCTGGCCCACGCCCTCCAGGCGGCGGCCAACATGGTCTGCGGCGGTATCGGGTTGTTCGGCAACCTGGTCACCTACCGGCACGCGGTACCGCTCGACAGCGTCAGCATCAGTGAGATCGAGCGCCCGCTGGCGCTGGTCACGACGACCGCCGACAAGCTCGAGCAGCAGCTCACCGGCGGCGACCAGTACTGACGGCTACCGCTGCTCCGACGGCGCCCGGTCGGCTTCCAGCACCCCGCGGGTCTGGATCGCGATCTCCAGCTCCTCGTCCGTGGGGACCACGCACACGGCGACCGGCGCGCCGTCGGGCGAAATGATCCGCTCGCCGGAGCGGGCCCCGTCGTCGCGATCCGGATCGACGGCGATGCCGAACGCGGTGAGCCCGGCGAGCGCCGCCGCGCGAACCGGGGCCGCGTTCTCGCCGACCCCGGCGGTGAAGGTCACGGCGTCGACCCGGCCGAGCAGCGCCGCGTACGCTCCCACGTACCCCTTGATGCGCTGGCAGTACATGTCGAACGCCAGCGTGGCCGCGGCGTCGCCCGCGTCCCGCCGCGCGATGATCTCGCGCATGTCGTTGTCCCCGGCCAGGCCGACCAGGCCGCTGCGCCGGTTGAGCAGTTCGTCGATCTGGTCGACGTCGAGGCCACCGACGCGACGCAGGTGAAAGATGATCGTCGGGTCGATGTCGCCGCTGCGGGTGCCCATCACCAGGCCCTCCAGGGGCGACATGCCCATGGACGTGATGAGGCTGCGCCCGCCCTTGACCGCGCACGCGCTGGCCCCGTTGCCGAGGTGCAACGTGATCACGTTGGTGTCGGTCACCTCGCGGCCGAGCAGCGCGGCCGTACGGCGTGACACGTACTCATGGGACGTGCCATGGAACCCGTACCGCTGGATGCCCCACCGGTCCGCCACGGACGTGTCGATGGCGTACGCGCGCGCCCAGGCCGGCATGGTCCGGTGGAAGGCCGTGTCGAAGACCGCGACCTGCGTCACGTCGGGCAACAGGCGGCGGGCCACCTCGATGCCGGTCAGGTTGGCCGGATTGTGGAGCGGGGCCAGCGGCACCAGGTCGCGCACCGCGGCGATCACCTCGTCGGTGACGATGGTCGGCGCGCTGAACCGGTCGCCGCCGTGCACGACACGGTGGCCCACGGCCGCGAGACCCGAGAGGTCCACACTGGACAGGATCGACGCCAGGGCGGCCTCGTGATCGGCCGGCCCGCCCGAGCCGACCCGCTCGACGAGTCCTTTGCCGGCGGTGTCGGATCCGTGGAACAGCCGCCACTTCACGGACGACGAGCCGCAGTTGAGCACCAGGATGCGCGACATGCCTCAGCCTTGGGCCTGGATCGCGGTGATCGCGATCGTGTTGATGATGTCGGGCACGGTCGCGCCCCGGGACAGGTCGTTCACCGGCTTGCGCAGGCCCTGCAGCACCGGCCCGACGGCCACGGCGCCGGCCGACCGCTGCACGGCCTTGTAGGTGTTGTTGCCCGTGTTCAGGTCCGGGAAGATCAGCACCGTGGCCTGGCCCGCCACGGCCGACCCGGGCAGCTTCGTGGCCGCCACGGCGGGGTCCACCGCCGCGTCGTACTGGATGGGCCCTTCCACGAGCAGCTCCGGCGCGCGCTCCCGGACCAGCTTCGTCGCCGCCGCCACCTTGTCAACGTCGGCGCCGCGCCCGGACGAGCCCGTCGAGTACGACAGCATCGCCACCCGTGGGGTGACGTTGAACCGGGCGGCGGTACGCGCGGAGGACAGCGCGATGTCGGCGAGCTGCTCGGCCGTCGGGTCGGGATTGATCGCGCAGTCGCCGTAGACGAGCACGTGATCGGCGAGGCACATGAAGAACACGGACGAGGCGACGCTGACCTCGGGAACCGTACGGATGATCTCGAAGGCGGGCCGGATCGTGTCGGCGGTCGGGTGCGTGGCGCCCGACACCATGGCGTCGACGCGGCCGGTGTGCACCAGCATCGTGCCGAAGTAGTTCACGTCGGTCACCGTGTCGAGCGCGTGGTCGAGGGTGACGCCCTTGGCGGCGCGCAGGCGCGCGTACTCCCGGGCGAACTCCTCCCGCAGCGGCGACGTGGCCGGATCGACCAGCTCCGCTCCGGAGATCTCCAGGCCCAGCTCGCGGGCGCGGCGCGAGATGTCGTCCGGGTGCCCGAGCAGCGTCAGGCGCGCCACGCCCCGGCGCAGGACCACCTCGGCGGCCCGCAGGATGCGCTCCTCACGGCCCTCGGGCAGCACGACGTGCCGCGGGTCGCGGCGGGCGCGGTCGATCAGCTCGTACTCGAACATGAGCGGCGTGACCCGGTCGGAGCGGGCCACGTCGAGCCGCTTGGACAGCTCCCGGCCGTCGACGTGCGACTCGAACAGGCCGAGAGCCACCTCGATCTTGCGCGGGTTGGCGGCGGTCAGCCGCCCTTCCAGCTCGGCCAGCGACGCGACCGTGGTGAAGCTGTCCTGGTCGACGGAGATCACCGGCAGGTCGGTGCGCAGCTTGCCGACGAGGTCGAGCACCCGCGCGTCCGGCACCTCGCCGAGCGTGAGCACCACCCCGGCCACGGACACCACCCCGGCCGCGTGCGCCGCGAACGTCGCCGTGACCAGGTCGTCCCGGTCGCCCGGGGTGATCACCACACCGCCGTCGGCGAGGTGGTCGAGAAAGACCGGCACGTGTGCCGCGCCCACCACGTACCGCAGCGCGTCGCGGGAGAACGCGTCGTCGTCGCCGAGGATCCGGCGCGCGCCCAGCGCCTGGGTGACCTCGGCCAGCGTCGGCGCGCTGATCGCCGGGTCGGCCGGCAGGGCGTAGACCGGCACCGGCGGCAGCGCCGCCGCGCCGAGGATGGCGTCGCGATCCGCGGGGGCGGTGCGGTTCGCGATGAGCGCGGCCACCGTCGTGCCCAGCTCAACCAGAGAGTGGTACGCGCTGCGCAGCGTGCCCGCGACCGTCTCCGGGGTCCGCCCGGCCCCGTCCACGACCCCGATGACGACCGCGCCGAACTCGCTGGCCAGCCGGGCGTTCATGGCGAGTTCCTCGTGTACGCCCGAGTCGCCGGCGTCCTGCCCGAAGTCCGAGCCCACGACCAGCACGGCGTCCGCGCCGTCGGTGACCTCGTGGTAGCGCTCGATGACCCGCGCCACGAACTGCTCGGCGCGGCCCTGGCTGAGCAGCGCGGCGGCGTCCGTGTACGTGGTGCCGAAACCCGCGTCGGTCAGCTGGAAGCGGTCGCGCAGCAGGGCCACGATGGGGTCGTCGGCGTCGCGGACCACCGGCCGGAACACGGCCAGGCGGTGTACCCGCCGCGACAGCAGCTGGGCGACGCCCAGCGCCACCGCCGACTTACCCCCGCCGGGCTCCAACCCGGTCACGTACACGCTGCGAGCCACCGTGGCCTCCTCGAAGATCCGCTACCAGGCTACGGTCGGCCATCCACGGATCAGGTGATAAGGCCGTTAGTCCTCATCCTCGTCATCAAGACGGGCCAGCCAGGTGGCGAGCCGCTCGATGGGAGTCTCGAACTCCGGGTTCAGGTCGACGAAGTCGCGCAGGCGCTCGGCCAGCCACTCGAAGCTGACCTCCTCGTCTCCGCGACGGGAGGCCAGTTCCTCGATGCCCCGGTCCGTGAAGTACATCAGGCGCTCCGGGGGAGGGCCGCCTCGATGAGGGCGGCCTGCTCGGCGTCGTGGGTCTTGGCCGAGCCGCCGGCCGGGGCGGCCGCGGCGGGCCGGGAGACCCGGCGCAGCGGGATGCCGTCGAGGTGCTCCAGCAGGTTGAGCGCGATGAACGACCAGCCACCCTGGTTGGCCGGCTCCTCCTGGACCCAGACGATGTCCTTGGCATTGCCGTAGCGGCGCAGCACCGCCTTGATCTCCTCGACCGGCAGCGGGTAGAGCTGCTCCAGTCGGACGATCGCGGTGTCCGTGATGCCCCGCTCGCCCCGCGCCTGCAGCAGGTCGTAGAAGACCTTGCCGGAGCAGAGCAGCACCCGCTCGACCTTCGCCGGATCCGGCGTGAAGTCGCCGAAGCCGGGGTCGTCCAGCACCGGCTGGAAGCCGCCCGTCGTGAAGTCGGCCACGGGCGACACGCACAGCCGGTGCCGCAGCAGCGACTTGGGGGTGAACACGATCAGCGGCTTCTTCTTCGGCGACAGCGCCTGGCGGCGCAGCAGGTGGAAGTAGTTCGCCGGGGTGGTCGGGATGGCCACCCGCATGTTGTCGTCGGCGCACAGCTGCAGGTAGCGCTCCGGGCGGCCGGACGTGTGGTCGGGGCCCTGACCCTCGTGACCGTGCGGCAGCAGCATCACGACCGACGAACGCTGGCCCCACTTCGCCTCGCCGGACGAGATGAACTCATCCACGATCGACTGCGCGCCGTTGGCGAAGTCGCCGAACTGCGCCTCCCACAGCACGAGCGCGTCGACGTTCTCCACCGAGTACCCGTACTCGAAGCCGAGCACGGCGAACTCGCTCAGCAGCGAGTCGTGCACGAAGAACCGCCCGCCCCCGGCCTCCGCGAGCGCATTGAGCGGCAGGTAGTCATCGCCTGTGCGCGCGTCCACCACGGAGGCGTGCCGCTGCACGAACGTGCCGCGCCGCGAGTCCTGGCCCGACAGCCGTACGGTGGCGCCGTTGCTGACCAGCGAACCGAACGCGAGGATCTCGCCGAAGCCCCAGTCGATGTCGCCCTCGGCGGCCATCTTGGCGCGCCGCTGCAGCAGCTGCATGACCCGCTTGTGCGGGGTGAAGCCCTCGGGCAGCTCCAGGTGCGCCTGACCGATGCGGGCGATCTCCGCGGCGGGGACGCCCGTCTCGATCACCGGTTCGGGTTCGATGCCCGCGGGGCGTACCGCGCGGCCCGGGCTGCTGCCCGCCGCGTCGCGGGTCGCCTTGAACACCTGCTCCAGCTGGCTCTGGAAGTCGCGCAGCGACTCCTCGGCCTCCTCGAGTGAGATGTCGCCCCGGCCGATCAGCTCCTCGGTGTAGATCTTGCGAACGGAGCGCTTGGTGTCGATGATCTGGTACATCAGCGGGTTGGTCATCGACGGGTCGTCACCCTCGTTGTGACCGCGCCGGCGGTAGCAGAGCATGTCAATGACGACGTCCTTGTTAAACGCCTGCCGGTACTCGAAGGCCAGCCGCGCCACCCGGACCACGGCCTCAGGGTCGTCCCCGTTCACGTGGAAGATCGGCGCCTGGATCATGCGCGCGACGTCCGTGGAGTACATGGAGGAGCGCGAGTACTCCGGGGCGGTGGTGAAGCCGACCTGGTTGTTGACCACGACGTGCACCGTGCCGCCCGTGCGGTAGCCGCGCAGCTGCGACAGGTTCAGCGTCTCCGCCACCACGCCCTGGCCCGCGAAGGCCGCGTCGCCGTGCACCATGAGCGGCAGCACGGTGTAGCCCTCCAGCTTGAGGTCGATGCGGTCCTGCTTGGCCCGCACGATGCCCTCCAGCACCGGGTCGACCGCCTCCAGGTGCGACGGGTTCGCCGTCAGCGACACCTTCGTGGTGTGCTCCCCGTCCGGGGTCGTGAACTTGCCGTTCTGGCCCAGGTGGTACTTCACGTCGCCGGAGCCGTGCGCCGACTTCGGGTCCAGGTGGCCCTCGAACTCGGAGAACACCTTCTCGTACGGCTTGCCGACGATGTTGGTGAGTACGTTGAGCCGGCCGCGGTGGGCCATGCCGATGACGACCTCGTCCAGCCCCGACTCGGCGGCCGCCTGCAGCACCTCGTCCATGAGCGGGATCAGCGACTCGCCGCCCTCCAGCGAGAAGCGCTTCTGCCCGACGTACTTGGTCTGCAGGAAGGTCTCGAACGCCTCGGCCCGGTTGAGCCGGTTGAGCACGTGCTTCTGCTCGTCCGTGGAGGGCTTGGCGTACTTGGTCTCGATGCGTTCCTGGATCCACTTGCGCTGCACCGGGTCCTGGATGTGCATGTACTCCACGCCGACCCGGCGGCAGTACGAGTCGCGCAGCACGCCGAGCACGTCGCGCAGCTTCATCTTCTGCTTGCCCGCGAAGCCGCCCACCGGGAACACGCGGTCGAGGTCCCACAGGGTCAACCCGTGCTGGATGACGTCCAGGTCGGGGTGGCGGCGGATCTCGAACTCCAGCGGGTTCGTGTCGGCCATGAGGTGGCCGCGCACCCGGTAGGCGTGGATCAGCTCCACGACCCGGGCCGCCTTGTCGATCTGCCCTTCGGAGGTCTTGGCGACGTCGCGGGTCCAGCGCACCGGCTCGTACGGGATGCGCAGCGACATGAAGATCTCGTCGTAGAAGTCATGCTCGCCGAGCAGCAGCTCGTGGATGACCTTGAGGAACTCGCCGGACTGCGCGCCCTGGATGATGCGGTGGTCATAGGTGCTGGTCAGGTTCATGACCTTGCTGACGGCGAAGTCGGCGAGCTGCTCGTCGCTCATGCCCGCGAACGGGGCCGGGTGCTCCATCGCGCCGACGCCGAGGATCGTGCCCTGGCCGGTCATGAGGCGCGGGATCGAGTGCACCGTGCCGATGCCGCCGGGGTTGGTCAGCGAGATCGTCGTCCCGGCGTAGTCGTCCATGGTCAGCTCGTTGCGCCGGGCCCGCCGCACGATGTCCTCGTACGCCTGCCAGAACTGGCGGAAGTCCATCGTCTCGGCGGCCTTGATCGACGGTACGACCAGGGTGCGGGAGCCGTCCGGCTTCACCAGGTCGATCGCGAGGCCGACGTTGACGTGCTCCGGGGTGATCATCGTCGGCTTGCCGTCGGTGACCGCGAAGGAGTTGTTCATCTCCGGGTGGGCCACGACCGCCTTCACCATGGCGTACCCGATGAGGTGCGTGAAGCTGACCTTGCCGCCGCGGCCGCGCGTCAGGTGGTTGTTGATCACAATGCGGTTGTCGGAGACCAGTTTGGCGGGCACGGCGCGCACGCTCGTGGCGGTCGGCACGGTCAGCGACGCGTCCATGTTCTGGACGATCTTGCTGGCCACGCCCCGCAGCGGGGTGACCTTGGGACCCTTGGCCGGCTCCGCCTTCTTCGCGGGCGCGGGCTTCGGGGCGGTGGTCGGCTTGGCCGGTGCCTCGGAACTCACTGTGGCGGCGCTCGCGGCCGGCGCGGTCGCCGTCCGGCCCGCGTTGGCCGACGGGGCCGGGATGTCCGGCGTCGTGCCGGCCGCCGGGACCGCGGGCGCGGTGGACTTGGCGGCGGCCTTCACGGCCGAGGTGCTCGCCGGACCGGCGGCGTCGCCGCCTGGTTTGTAGTCGTGGAAGAAGTCGTGCCACGCTGGGTCGACGCTCGTGGGGTCGGCCAGGTAGCGCTGGTACATGTCCTCGACGATCCACTCGTTGGGCCCGAAGCCCACCAGAGGATTGTCCTGCGAGTTTGTCGCTTGGGTCGACACGGCCCTAATCGCCTCTTCCACCGAACACGGCTCCGCCACGGCGGCGGGATCTGAATGCGGGTTAAAGGCTACGCGTTAGCGTCCGTCCCGGCATCGCGGCCAGCGTCTCGTGTCGTGGTTCACACCGGAGCAATGGCGATCCAGGTGCTTGACGCCCTGGCCAGTGGCGCGCCCGTCGGGTCGTACAGCGTCGTCCTGACCCGGGCTTTCCTGCCCTCCTCGCCGAGCACCTCGCCCATGATCACGCACTGGCTGCCCGGTTCCGGAGCCTTTGCGACGCTCGCCGTGATGCGCCCGAGAACGTACGGGCGGGCCTCCAGCGGCACGGCCCAGCCGCCCGGGCAGTCCAGCGCCGCCCAGACCAGGGTCTCGTCCACGTCGCCGGGCACGAGCCAGGGCGCCGCCGTGCGGGTGGCGTCCACCCGGCCGGGGAACAGCCGCAGCCCGTCGCCGGGCGCCCGGTCGGGCCCGCACACGAAGCACGTCGGGAACGGGTGGCTCGTCAGCCCGCTGTAATGCCGCGACGCCGCCACGGCGGCGGCCCACGACACGGGCGCGACCAGCGCCTCGTCACCCAGCTCGGCGGGCGCCGCGTCCGCCACGAGCCGCCCCTCCGGGTCGGTGAGCGCCACCCCGGCGTCCGTGGGCGCCACGTCGAGCGGTGTGTCCAGCGGCGGCGGCCGGCGCAAGGTCACCACAGCCCCGCCCGGCGCGGCCAGTTCGCGGGCCAGCAGGCCCGCCGTGTACCCGCCATTGGCGGACCCGGGCGGCCCGTTGAACCGCCAGTCAATGACCATGTCCCGCACCACGCCCTGATGGTATGCCGCCCGCCGCCCCCAAGATCCCGACGTTTGGGTGGTTCCGCGCGGAATCGGGCCCCTCCATGGGGCGCGAAACCACCCAAACGTCGGAGCGCGCGGGCGCGCGGGCGGGCGGGGCGCGGGCGGGCGGGGTGGGCGGGGGCGGCGCGTCAGCGGCCGACGGCCCTTTCCAGCTCGGACTTCGTCATCTGGCTGCGGCCTCGGATGTTCTTCCTTTTGGCCTCCTCGTAGAGCTGGTCGCGGGTGCGGCCGGCGGCGCCCTTGTGGGAGCGCAGGCCGCCGCGACGGCCGGAGGAGATGTCCTGCTTCGACAGCTTGCTGGACGTCCGGGCCTCGCCGGCGCGTGCCCGCTCCTTGTTCACCGTGCGGGCGGCGATCTCCTTGGCGGTGTCCTCGGACTCGCCCCGCTCCTCGGCGCTCTCCTTGATGTGCTCGTACTGCCGTTCGCGCTTCTTGTTCCACGCCTGCTGCGGCATGACGCCCTCCTGTTGAACGCGGACTCCGTCAACCACCCCCTGCCCCCGCCCAACCGTCACGAAACGCCCGCACCCCCCTCGCCGGGTGCGCACCTGGGCGGCTACGCGGTGACCCGGATGCCGCCCAGGTGCGCACCTTGTCAGCTGGGTTCGCTCGGGGAGTGGGGGGTGCGGGAGTGGGGGGTGCGGGAGAGGGCGGAGGGCCACCAGACGCGGCGGCCCACGTCCAGGGAGAGGGCCGGGACGATCAGGGTGCGGACGATCAGGGTGTCCAGCAGGACGCCCAGGGCGACCACGATGCCGATCTGCATGAGCGACACCAACGGCAGCACCGTGAGCACCGCGAACGTCGCGGCGAGCACGATGCCGGCGCTGGTGATCACCCCGCCGGTCACCGTCAGGGCGTGCAGGACGCCCTCCCGGTGGCCGAGCGTGGCCGCCTCCTCGCGGACCCGGGTCATCAGGAAGATCGTGTAGTCCACGCCGAGCGCCACAAGGAAGAGGAACGCCAGCAACGGCATGGTCAGGTCGATCTTCGGGTACCCGAGCGCGTTGAAGATCAGTGCCGCCCCACCGAGCGCGGCGCCGAAGGACACCACCACGCTCGCGATGAGCAGCAGCGGCGCGACGACCGCGCGCAGCAGGATCACGAGCACGAGGAACACCACGATCAGGATCAGCGGAATGACCAGGCGGTTGTCGTCCGCCGCGGCCCGCTCGGTGTCGAGCTGGACGGCGGTGTCCCCGCCGACGAGCGCGTCCGAGCCGGGCACGGCGTGCGTCGCGGCCCGGATCGCGTCCACCGCCCGCGCGGCGGCCTCGCTGTCCGGCGGGTCGGCGAGGACCGCGTCGACCCGTACCCACGTGCCGTCGCGCGAGGTCACCGGGTCCTGGACGGTCGCGACCCCGGGGACCGTGCGGACGGCGGCAACGACCGGGTCCGTCGCCGAGGCGCGGGCGATGACCTGCACCGGCGAGGACGTGCCGCCCGGGAAGTGGGCCTCCACGAGGCGCCCGCCGGTCACCGAGCCGACCTCTTTGGTGAACTGCTCGGACTCGGGCAGGCCCAGGCTCAGGTTGGTCACGCCGATCGTCAGGGCCAGCAGCGCCGCTGTCGTGAGGGTCCACAGCATTCGCGGCCGGCGGCCGACCAGGCCGGCCACCCGGCCCCAGATGCCGTGCTCCTCGGCGACGTCGTGCGCGGCCGCGTCCTCGGCGTAGCGCGGCACGAAGGGCCAGAACAGCCACCGCCCGCAGATCACCAGCAGGGCGGGCAGCAGGGTGATCATCGAGACGAGGCCGGCGGCGACGCCGATCGCGCCGACCGGGCCGAGCCCGCGAAGGCTGTTGAGCTGGGCGGCGAGCAGGCACAGCAGGCTGATGGTGACCGTGGCCGCGGACGCCAGGATGGCCGGGGACGACCGGCGCAGGGCCTCCTTCATGGCGTCGTGGCGGTCGCGGTGGCGGCGCAGTTCCTCCCGGTAGCGGGCGATGAGCAGCAGGGCGTAGTCCGTCCCCGCGCCGAACACGAGGACGGTCATGATGCCCTGCGACTGCCCGTTGACGGTCAGGTCGGCGTACTTGGCCAGCAGGTAGACGGCCGCGGTCGCCAGCTGGCTCGCGATGCCCACCGTGAGCAGCGGGATGATCCAGAGCACGGGGCTGCGGTACGTGATGAGCAGCAGCACCGCGACCACGCCGGCCGTGACGAACAGCAGCGTCGTGTCGATGCCTGCGAACGCGTCCACGACGTCGTCGACGGCACCGGCCGGACCGGTCAGGGCCGCCTGCAGGCCGGGCTCCCCGCCGGTACCCAACTGATTTTTGATCTTTTCGATGGACGCGTCCCGCACCTCCTCGTCGCCGGCGACCGGGAACGAGACGATCGCGGCCTGGCCGTCCTCGCTCTCGATGAGCGGGCTGACCCGGCCGCCCTCGGCGAGCGCGGCGAATGACGCGGCGTCCGCGCCGGCCTTGGCCTTGTCGGCCGCGGTGAGGCCGGTGTCGCGCGCGTAGACGACGACCGCGACGAGCTGTTCGGCGCCCGCGAACTCCGCGCTCGCGCGCTCGTACGCCTGGGTCGCCTCGGCGCTGTGCGGCAGGAAGCTGACGGCGTTGTTCGTCGTGACGTCGCTGAGCTTGCTGGCCAACGGCGTGGCGATGCCCGCGATGGCGGCCCAGATGAGCACCACCACCCACTTCGACCAGCGGCCGGCGACGGCGCCGGACGGAAACCTTGCAGACATGACCGTCCTTAGGGGGAGTTGATCGGCAGAGCGTATTCGGAGCCCGTGCGGAAACGGATTGGGTGTCGCGATGTATCGCGTGTACGATACGATGTATCGCGACGTCAGTTACCCCCAGGCGCGGAGGCCAACCATGACAACCCGGACCATCCACGAACCCCAGCGACTACCGCTTGACGGCGATGTTTCCCGCCTGGATGTGTGGCTCGCCGCGGGCCGGCTCAACGTGGTCGGCACGGACGGCCCGCCGAGCGTCACCGTCAAGCTCGTCGGCCGCAAGGGCCTGACCGTCAGCCACGAGAACGGGGAACTGTCCGTCCGCCACGAGATCGCCCCGTCCCGCCTGCGCCCGATCGTCGGCTGGTGGCTCTTCGGCGGCAAGCGGCGCTACAACGCCGACGTGACGATCGCCGTCCCGACGACCGCGGCCGCCAGCCTCACGCTGATCTCCGGCAGCCTGACAGCCTCCGGGCTGCGCGACGGCGTCGACGCGGACGTGATCAGCGGTTCCATCACCCTGCTGGGACTCGGCGGGCGGGTGCGCGCCAAGACGGTGTCCGGCTCCGTGGAAGCCCTCGGCGTCGGCGGCGACCTGCTCATGGAGACCGTGTCCGGCGAGATCGTCCTCGGTGACTCCTCGGCCGACCGGGTCAAGGCGCGCACCATCTCCGGCTCGGTCACCTGTGACCTGGACAACCCGAAGGCGCGCGACATCCGGGTCGACACCACCTCCGGCGAGATCGTCGTCCGGGTCCCGGAGAACGCCGACCTGCAGGTCGACCTCAACGCCACGAGCGGCCGGGTCTCCAGCGCCTTCCCGCAGATCGCGAGCCAGGGGCTGCCCGGCGCCCGGTACGCGCGGGGCCGCCTCGGCGCGGGCACCGGCCAGCTGTCCGCCTACGCGGTGTCTGGCAACGTATCGCTCCTGGCGCGACCGACCGAGGACTTCTCTGAGGAGGATCAGGCATGAGTGCGGTGTTCAGCCACGGCCGGCTGAGGTTGTACCTGCTCAAGCTGCTGGGCGGCGGTCCCAAGCACGGGTACGAGCTGATCCGCCTGCTCGAGAACCGTTTCCTCGGCCTGTACGCGCCCTCCGCCGGCACCATCTATCCGCGCCTCGCCCGGATGGAGGCCGACGGCCTGGTCACCCACACGGCCGCCGGCGGCCGGAAGGTGTACGAGATCACTGAGGCCGGCCGGGCGGAACTGGCCCAGCGGGCCGACGAGCTGGCCGCCCTGGAAGCCGAGATCCACGCCTCCGTGGCCGACCTGGGGGCGGTCGCCGAGCAGATGGAGCAGGGCGTGCGGGGTTCCGCGCGCGACCTCAAGAAGGAACTGCGGGCGGCCGCCCGGCAGGTGCAGGGACCGCGTACCCAGGACTGGAAGCAGTGGCGCGCCGAATGGGAGCGCGGCACGCGCGAGCCGGCGCCCGCCCCGCCCGCGGCGGCCGGGGCCGGCACGGAGGTCGAGCGGGCCGCCGACCTGCTCGTCGCCGAGGTGCGGGACGCGGTGGCGAGAGGGCAGGGCACGCCAGATAATCTTCGAGTGGCCGCCGCGTTGATCGACTCGGTCCGCGACCAGGTGCGCCGCCTGATCGGTGGGTAGGCGCGGGAGTACCGTCAAGAGGATGGTCGCTCTCCCAGGAACTTCCCAGAGAAAGCCAAGCCCTGGCACAGCCGACCGCGCCAGGATGGTGGCCATGGGAGTCACGGACGGTGTGGTGCAATCCGGGGTCACCGCCTCGTCGGGCCCCCGGTTCGGAGAAGCGCAGGCTCGCGCGCGGCTGCTCGTGGTGGAGGATGATCCAAACATCCTGGAGCTGCTCTCAGCGAGCCTGCGCTTCGCCGGGTTCACGGTCAGCACGGCCACCAACGGCGCCGACGCGGTCAGCGTCGCCCGGGCCGACAAGCCGGACCTCATGGTCCTGGACGTGATGCTGCCCGACCTCGACGGCTTCGAGGTCATCCGCCGCCTGCGCGACAACGGCGTGCGGACGCCCGTGGTCTTCCTCACCGCGCGCGACGGCACGGAGGACAAGGTCCGCGGCCTCACCCTCGGCGGCGACGACTACGTGACCAAGCCGTTCAGCCTCGAAGAGCTGACGGCCCGCATCCGCGCCGTGCTCCGCCGCACGATCGGCGAGCAGGAGGACACCTCCCGCCTGACGTTCGCCGACCTCGAACTCAACGAGGAAACCCACGAGGTACGCCGGTCCGGCGAGCGCGTGCTGCTGTCCCCGACCGAGTTCAAGCTGCTGCGTTACCTCATGCGCAACGCCGGCCGCGTGCTCAGCAAGGCGCAGATCCTCGACCACGTCTGGCAGTACGACTTCCGCGGCGACGACGGCATCGTCGAGTCCTACATCTCGTACCTTCGCCGAAAGGTCGACAACGTCGAGCCGCGGCTGATCCACACCCTCCGCGGCGTCGGGTACGTCCTACGCCTGCCGTCCTGAGCATCTCGTGAGCACCGCTCCGCGCATACCACTACGGGTCAAGCTGACCGTCGCGATGCTCGCGCTCGTGGCGGCCGCGATCGTGGTGATCAGCGCGGCCGGCACCGTCCTGCTGCGTGACTACCTGATCGACCGCATCGACGCGCACCTCGTCGAGCAGGCCAACGACATCATCGAGGTCGACAAGCAGGGCCGCATGCCCACGCAGCAGGAGGTGTGCTTCGTCGACTTCAATCCGGTCAACCCCGAGATCGCGCTGGTTTTCCAGAACGACGCGTGCGGCGTGCGCTCGTTCCTGCCGCCGCGCTACCGGGAGGAAGCCGGCCCCAAGGTCGACGGCTCCCTCGCCGAGGCGCGCGAGCAGGCGGGGGTCGTGCACACCATTCCGGCACAGGACGGCAGCCACCGCTGGCGGGTGATCAGCGTGCCGTTGCGTGGCGGCCAGGTCGTCACCGTCGGCGAGGACCTGGCCGGCGTGGAGCACGCCATCGGTCGCCTCGTGCTCATCCAGCTGCTGGTCGGCGCTGCCGTACTGCTCACGCTCGCCACCGCGGGCGGCTGGGCGGTGCGGCGCAGCCTGCGACCCCTGGGCGAGATCGAACGGACGGCGGCGGCCATCGCCGGCGGCGACCTGCGCCAGCGCGTACCGGACCTGGGGTCGCAGACGGAGGTCGGCCGCCTGGCGGGAGCGATCAACGTCATGCTGGCGCAGATCGAGCAGGCGTTCACCGCGCGGGCCGCGTCCGAGGCGCGGGCCATCCGCTCCGAGGAGCGCATGCGGGAGTTCGTCGCGGACGCCTCGCACGAACTGCGTACCCCCTTGACCACGATCCGCGGCTTCGCCGAGTTGTACCGGCAGGGCGCGGCCGACGACCCCGCCGCCGTGCTCAAGCGCATCGAGGACGAGGCCGCCCGGATGGGCCTGCTCGTGGAGGACCTGCTGCTGCTCGCGCGCCTCGATCGGGAGCGGCCGCTGCAGATGAAGCCGGTGGGCCTGGCCGGGCTCGTCACCGACGCGGCCGTCGCGGCCCGTGCGGTCGCGCCCGACCGCACCATCGAGGTGGAACTTTCACCGGCCGACCCGGTCGTCGTGGGCGACGAGCCCCGGCTGCGCCAGGTGATCGGCAACCTCGTGACGAACGCGCTGACCCACACACCGGCTGGTTCGCCCGTGACGCTGCGGCTGCGCGAGGAGGCCGGTGGCCCGCACGCCGAGGGGACCGCGGTGATCGAGGTCAGCGATGCCGGGCCGGGCCTCACGGCGGAGCAGGCGGAGCGGGTCTTCGAGCGGTTCTACCGCGTTGACAAGGCACGCACGCGGAAGGCGGCGAGCAGCGGCAGCGGGGCCACCGGCGCCCCGCACAGCGGCAGCGGGTTGGGCCTGGCCATCGTCGCGGCCCTGGTCGCGGCCCACGACGGCACGGTTGAACTGGACACGAATCCGGGCCAGGGCGCGACGTTCCGGGTCCGGTTGCCGTTGGCGCCCTCACCACAGTCTGTGACTCACAGCTAACTTCCAGTTCGGGTCCAGCGGTACCGCAGTCCGGTCGGGCAAGCTCGTAGGCATGAACGAGAACCAGCCCACCCACGGGTCGGAGGCGAGCGGCCCGGCGCCGGGCTCCGCCTGGGCGCAACCGCCGGCGACCCCCGGCACGTCCATCCCGGCCGCGCAGGCTCCGGCGTCGCCTGACGCGCCGGGCGACGCGGCACAGCCGTCCCAGGGCGCGCAGCCGTCCCACGGCGCGCAGCCGGAGAGCGCCGCGCAGCCGGCCTCGGCGCCGGTGGAGACTGGCGCCGTCGCCCGCGACGACGCTCCCGCGCGCGACACGACCGAGGTTCCCGCGCGCGACATGACCGCGCAGCCCCAGAGCCCGTCCCAGAGCCCGTGGCAGCAGCCCGCCAGCCCGACCACGACGTGGCCGACCACGCACGCGACGCCCCAGGCCCCGCCGCCGAGTCCGTACGCGAACCCGGCCGCGGCCAGCTACCCGCAACCGGCCACCGGCACGCCCGGCTACGGCCAGCCCGGCGCCGGCCAGCCCGGCGCCGCTCAGCCCGGCTACGGCCAGCCTGGCTACGGCCAGCCGTACGCCCAGTCGGCCTACGGGCAGCCCGGATACCCCCCGGCGAACGCCCCGACCACCGGCCAGATCCCGCCGTGGGCCACGAACACGACCGTCCAGCCCAAGAAGCCCTCCCGGGCGGGCCGGATCGTCGGCGTCGGCCTCGCGGTCGCCCTGCTCGCCGGCGGTTTCGGCGTCGCGGGCGGCTACGTGGGCTCCGCGCTGCAGTCCGACGGCGGTACGTCGATCACCAAGGTGTTCGACTCCGCTCCCGTGGTGGACCGCTCCTCGCTGGCGGAGATCGCCGCGAAGGTGCAGCCCAGCGTCGTGCACATCACGACCAACTCCGGCGAGGGCTCCGGCATCGTGATGACCGCCGACGGCTACATCCTCACGAACAACCACGTGATCGCGGGTGCCCGCGGCACCTCGGTGACGGTCGGCTTCAGCAACGGCAAGAAGGTCAAGGCCACGGTCGTGGGCGCCGACCCGCGTACGGACGTCGCGGTCATCAAGGCCCAGGGGGTCACCGACCTGACGGCGGCCGAGTTCGCCGACAGCGACGGCGTGCGCGTGGGCGACACCGTGCTCGCGATCGGCAGCCCGCTGGGCCTGGAGGGCTCGGTGAGCGCCGGCATCGTCAGCGCCCTGCACCGCACGATCTCGGTCGGCGGCGAGCGGCAGTCGCCGTTCGAGCAGGGTACGGGCGCCACGACCATCGGCGACGCGCTGCAGACGGACGCGGCCATCAACCCGGGCAACTCCGGCGGCGCGCTCGTCAACACCGACGGCAAGGTCATCGGCATGAACACCGCGATCGCCACCGGCAACTCGTCGAACAGCGGCAACATCGGCGTGGGCTTCGCGATCTCCTCCAACAAGGCCAAGAGCGTGGCCGACCAGATCATGAAGGGCGGCAAGGTCAGCCACCCGTACCTGGGCGTGAAGGTCACCGACGCGGAGACCGGCGGCGCCAAGATCACCTCGGTCGAGACGAACAGCCCGGCCGACAAGGCCGGCCTCAAGGTCGGCGACGTGGTCACCAAGGTCGGCGGCCAGACGATCGGCGGCAGCGAGGGCCTGGTCGCCTCCGTGCAGGCCGGCACGGTGGGCCAGAACCTGCAGCTCACGATCACCCGCGACGGCAGCGAGCAGACCCTGACGGCGACGCTCGGCGAGGCGCCGTAACCCGATCTCTCCTCTCCTCCCAGAGCGCGCGGGCGGCATCCTCCGGTGCCGCCCGCGCCGCCGTCTGTCAGACCCAGTCGAGCGTACGGGCGACCGCCTTGCGCCAGCGCCGCTCGCCGGTCTCGCGCTCCCCGGCGGTCAGCGTGGGCTGCCAGGTGCGCTCGGCGTGCCAGTGGGTGCGCAGCTCGTCGGTGCCGGACCAGAAGCCGACCGCGAGCCCGGCCGCGTACGCCGCGCCCAGGCAGGTGGTCTCGATGACCTGGGGCCGGGTCACGGGGATGTCCAGCACGTCGGCCTGGATCTGCAGCAGCACGTCGCTGGCGGTCATGCCGCCGTCGACGCGCAGGCCCGCGAGCGCGAGGCCCGCGTCCCGGGTCATGGCTTCCGTGACCTCCCGGACCTGCCAGGCGGTGGCCTCCAGCGCCGCGCGGGCCAGGTGGGCGCGGGTGACGAACCCGGTGAGCCCGACAATGACGCCCCGCGCGTCCGAGCGCCAGTGCGGGGCGAAGAGGCCGGAGAAGGCGGGCACGATGACGCACCCGCCGGTGTCGGGCACGGTGACGGCGAGTTCGTCCACTTCGGACGCCCGGGACACGATGCCGAGGTTGTCCCGCAGCCACTGGATGAGCGCGCCCGTGACGGCGATGGAGCCCTCCAGGGCGTACACGGCCGGCGCGGCGCCGAGCTGGTAGCCGACCGTGGTGATGAGACCGGCCTCGCTGCGCACGGGCCGGTCGCCCGTGTTGAGCAGCAGGAACGATCCCGTCCCGTACGTGCACTTGGCGTCGCCCGGGTCGAAGCAGGCCTGGCCCACGAGCGCGGCGTGCTGGTCGCCGAGGGCCCCGGCCACGGGCACGCCGGCCAGCGGGCCGCGGCTCGTGCCGTACACCTCGCTGGAGGGCCGGATGGCCGGCAGCGCCTCGGCGGGAACGCCGTAGGCGTCGAGCAGGTGCGGATCCCAGCCGAGCGTGGTCAGGTTCATGAGCATGGTGCGCCCGGCGTTGGTCACGTCCGTGACGTGGTGGCCGGTGAGCTTCCAGATCAGCCACGCGTCGACCGTGCCGACGAGCACCTGGCCCGCCACGGCGCGGCGCGCTGTCTCCGGGTACTCATCAAAGATCCACCGCAACTTGGGCGCGGAGAAGTAGGTGGCGAGCGGCAGCCCGGTCCGGTCGCGGAAGCGGTCCTGCCCGCCCTGCGCGGCGAGCCCGGCGACGACGCGGTCGGTGCGGGTGTCCTGCCAGACGATGGCGGGGTGCACCGGCTCGCCGGTCGCCCTGTCCCACACGACGATCGTCTCGCGCTGGTTGGTGATGCCGATGGCGGCCACGTCGGCTCTGGTGGCGCCGGCCGCGGCGACCGCTTCGTCGAGGCACGCGACCACGTTGCGCCAGATCTCGGCCGCGTCGTGCTCGACCCAGCCGGGGCGCGGAAAGATCTGCCGGTGTTGCAGCCGCGCCACCGCGACCGGCCGCCCGCCCCGGTCGAACACCATGCACCGCGATGAGGTCGTCCCCTGGTCGATGGCGACCACAAACTGTGCGCTCACGCCGCCCAGTCTCGTGGCCGCCGCCCGGCTCTGTCACCCCGGCACGCCGCCTGGAACATCCACTACGCACGGTCATGTCCCGCGCGCCGGCACCTGGCCACCCGCCGCGCTTGTCCTGCCGCCCATACACGCTATGTAGTACCTCCAGTTCGGATAGTGGGAGTAGCGCCGCCAACACGGGTGGTCGGCTGCGGTGGTCGCCGTCGTGGTCGCTCTCCGTGACGCCTTGGTGAGTACGCAGCGTGAGCGCCGTGAACGGCCCCGGGGCGGATCGGAGGTGCGCGTGTTAGATTGCCGCGAATTTCGATCCAACGATTCGAACCGTGAAGGTCGGCGCTATGGCCACAAGGGCAGGGTTGCGCGCGGCGGTCGCCGTGATCGGGCTGGCGCTCGTCGCCGGCTGCGGTGGCGAGACGCCGCCGCCGGCAGGCGGCGGGGGAGGCGCGGGAGGCGCGGCGTCCTCGGCCGACGCGCCTATCGGCATTCTCAAGAGCCCCACCGACGGCCTCGTCGTGTTCATCGGCAACCAGTGTGGCGACGCCACCTATCCCACGCGGGTGACCGTGAACAACTACGACACGGCGGCCAACAGCGAGAAGTCGCCGGCCGTCTGGGACATCTCGACGAGCAGGCCCAACCTGCTGGCCTCGCTGGTGATCGGCAAGCTGCCCGACGGGTTCAACGAGGTCACCAACAGCATCGACGAGCAAGGGCTCGGGCCGGTGCTGCGCGTGCAGGTGGTGGCCGACGGCGCTCAGGCGGGCGTGTTCGATACCGGCAGGGCCGCCGACGGTCAGCTGGTCGACGCGCGGGGCAACATCACCACGATCGACGAGTTCCGTAAGCGCTGGGGTTGCGGCGCGAAGTGACTCGTATGTGACCGCGGCTCGCAAACCCTGACATCATCCGCCTACTCTGCGGGCGGACATCGATGGAGGGCTGTGGCGGTGGCGGTCGGCAGGACCCAGATCAGCGTGTGGGAGGCGCTCGCGGGACGAGCGCCCGGACGGCCGACCGGTCCGGCCGACCCGGGACTGTGGGCGGCGGTCGCTGAGCGGATCAACCCCACCAAGGCCCGACCCCAGCTGCGCGACGGCATCGAGCGCGCGGACCTGGTCAGCGTGCGCGGCGTCCCCTACGTCATGCTGCGCTCGCCCGACCACGGCAACGGCCGGCGCGGCAGCGCACCCTGCTACCTGCGGCTCGCTCCCGAGGAGGTCGCCCTCGCCGAGCTGATGGACGGCACGCGCACGCTCGCCCGGCTCGTCGCGGACTTCGCGCGCATCAGCGGGCAACTCGCGCCCGACCGCGTGCGGCGCGTCGTGGCCGACCTCGCCGGCAACCGGATGCTGGAGGAGCTTCCGGTCGACGCGTTCAAGCCGCTCGCCCGCGTCCGGCGCGACCCGTGGCCGCTGCGGCTGGGCCGCGCGATGCTCGCCTTCGCGCAGGGCCGGCGGATGATCGTCGCCAACATCGACCCGGTGCTGTCCTTCGCGTACCGGGCCGGCGGATGGCTGCTGTTCACCCGGCCCGTGGCCGTCCTGCTCGCCACCATCGCCGTGGTGGGCCTGGGCGCGTTCGGCTGGCTGTGGTGGGGCGGCGAACACTCCGTGTTCCTCAATGGACAGTCCTACGTGACCGGCGCGGCGATCCTGCTCGGGCTCAACGTGTTCGCGCTGGCCTGCCACGAGCTCGGGCACGGCCTGGCCGCCAAGCACGCCGGCCGCCGCGTGCCCGTAGCCGGCTTCCTCATCTACTTCGGCATCCCGAGCGTCTTCGTCGACACCACGGACGTATGGATGGGCGGGCGGCGGGCGCGCATCCGCACGACCGCCGCCGGCCCGGCCGCCGGGCTCGTGCTCGCGGGGGCGTCCGCGCTGGTCGGCGTGACGAACCCGGCCCTGGCGCCGTGGTGCTTCAAGCTCTGCTTCGCCTGGTACGTCAACGCGCTGTTCAACCTGAACCCGTTCCTGGCGCTGGACGGCTACTACCTCGTCATGGACTGGCTGGAGGTGCCGAACCTGCGCGCCCGGGGCCTCGCCTGGGTGACCGCCCGGGTGCGGCGCAAGCCGCCGCGCTGGCGGGCCCTGGACCGGGAGGGCCGCCTCGTGGCCCTGTACGGGCTGCTGTCCATCGCCTGGCTGGTCATCGCGGCGAACATCGCCTACCGGGTGTACGTCGACCGGGTCGCCGGGCTCATCGTCGGGCTGTGGCGTACCGGCTGGCTCGCGCAACTGCTCGTAGTCGGGGTCATCGCCGCACTCTGCGCACCGATGATCTATCTACTGTGTACGTGGCTCAATCGGCACCGGCGCCGGATCGTCGACCGGTGGCGCGAGCGGCGCGACGCCGCCGACGTGCCCCGCCGCGAGCACGCGCTGCGCCAGTCGACGCTCGGTGAGCTGTCCCCGGCCGCCCTCGCCGACCTGGCCGCCCGTGCCACCTGGCTGCACCCGCGCCCCGGCGAGCAGCTCATCTCGGCCCGCCAGCCGGTGCCGACCGTGTACGCCGTGGTGGACGGGGCTCTGGAGGGCCGCGCCCCCGGCGACCCGGGTGGCACGGTGCGCGAGCGCGTCGGCGTGGGCGGCGTCGTGGGTCTCGGCAGCGCGCTCACCGGGGCGCCGTCCGCACTGACCTGGCACGCGGCCGGCACCCGGCTGTTGGCCCTGCCGGCGGTGTCCGTCGCCGCACACGTGCGCCCGCACACGGAGAGCCTGTCGGTGGCGCTGGCCGCCGCGACCGAGACCGAGGCGCTGCTCGCGCGGGCCCCCGCGCTGGCCGGCCTCACCTACGAGGACCGGCTCGGGCTGGCCGCCGCCGCGCGGCCGGTCACCCTCGCGCCGGGGCAGCCGGTCATGCTCGACGACGCCGAGACCGCCGTGCTCGTCATGGCCGGCATGGTCGAGGTCGCCGGCCGCAGGACGCACGGCCCGGGCATGGTCATCGGGCCGACCGGCGAGCAGGGCGTCAGCGAGGTCGGCGTCGCCCGTACGCCCGTGCAGATGCTGGTCATGCCCGCCGTGAGCGGCCTGCCGCTACTGCTCGGCGCGTCCGAACACGCGCTGCGCGCCGAGGCGGAGGGACGCGAGGCCGGGCGCGCGCCGGTGTTCGGGGTACACCCGCCGGCGGCGTACCCGCCCATGGCCGTGCCGCCCGGGCCGCCACCGACCACCGTGGATGTCGACCGCGACCGCTGGTTCGAAAAGCGCATGCGCTGGCTGTTGCTGCTCATCCTGCTGATCGGCCTGCTGCTCACGGGCGGGAACCTGATCGCGCCGTTCGCCTGGGCCGAGATGCCGTCCGACCGGGTACTGCTGAGTGTCGAGGACGGCACGGTCACCGCGCGGCAGAACGGGCGCCTCGTGCGCCTGGCCGAGGGCGACAAGCTGTACCTGGCCGCCGCCGACGAGGTGACCGTCGACGACAAGTCCACCGCGCTGCTCACCTACCGGGGCGGGGCGTGGTCGCGGGCGTGCGCCGGCACCCACCTCGTGCTCGGTGAGCTCGTCAGTACCGGCCGTCCCCTTACCCCGTCGGCCGACCTGCGGCTCGACCGTGGCCTGCTGGTCACGGACACGCACAGCCGCGGCACCGCGTTCACGCCGCTCGCGCCGAGGCAGAATTCGCCGGCCGGCGTCGTGGAGAGTACGGGCGAGGCGTGGTTCGCGGTCTCGGCGTCGGGCGTGGCGGTGGCGCGCGGTTCGGTAACCCGCAACGGGGAGCCGGTCGAGCGGACCGCCCGTGCGGTCGGGTGCTTCGGCGCGGACTATGACTCCCCGCCCACTCCGGGCACGACCGAGCCGCCGCTGCTTGTGCCGACGGACGAACTGACAACGGACCTGCCGACGCAGACCCCGGACGCGTCGTTGCCGCCGTCCGGAGTTCCGTCCGCGTCGCCGGGCACGACCCAGACGACGGTACCCACGACGGACCCTGGGCCGGTAACGACGCCCGGGTCGCACATCACCACCCCGCCGGTGCCCACCACGACCCGACCGACGACGACGCGGCCAACCACGTCGGCACCGGTCACGACGCGGACCAACGCCCCGCCGACTGTGCGAGTCGGGGTTTCATCGGCGACGATTTACGCGAACCGTTGTCGGGCGACGCCGCACGAGACCACGGTGAACGTCACCCTTGGCGACGATGGCGGGCTGGCCAACCTGACAGTTACGTATACCTGGTCGATTCCGGATCTTAATGAGCCTGGCCAGGGGGGATGGTCCGGGCGGAACGGCAGCTTCACGGTCGCCCCGACGAGCAATCCGAATCTGGACTCGAAATACTCCCTCATCGTCTCGGTGGTAGCGCACGACCGACAAGGCAGGTCGACCACGGTGATGCGCACGCTCACGTTCGTGACATGCACGACGGTAATTCGGTGATACGGAGGAAACGGTGTTCTGTTGGTTCTGCGCCAAGGCGGCGCGCGGGACGTGCCGGTTCTGCGGCCGGGGGACGTGCGAGGATCACGCGCGCTTCGGCCCGTACCTGTTGGTGCTCAACCGCAGCGACCGGCGGCAGCGCACCGAGGGTCTGGTTGTCGAGGACGCGCTGCAGTGCGGCACGTGCCGGCCCAGGCCGCAGCCCATTCCCATGCCCGAGCTCGACTGACGACGAGGAGTAGGCGATGAGCGACTTCGACCGCGTACTGGAACGACTGCTCGACGACCCCGGGTTCCTGGCGGCGCTGGCCGCCGACCCGGCCGGGGCGCTGCGCGGCTACCAGCTCACCGAGGATGAGCGGGCACTGCTGTACTCGCAGGTCATGGCCGGCAGCGGCGGCCAGGGTCCGGTGGAGACCCGCACGAGCAAGTCGGGGCTCGCGGGCATGTTCGCGCCGGTGGCCGGGACGCTCGGCATGGGCGCGGTCGCCGCGGGCGCGGGCACCGGGGCGTACGCGGCCGGCGGGCTGGAGCCGCTGGCCGGCACTGCCGCGGCTGGCGCCGAGGCGGCGGGTCACGCGGGCGTGGAGGGCCTGGGCCAGGCGGGCCTCGCGGGCTCGGAAGGGCTCGGTCAGGTCGCGGGTGCGGAGGCCGTCGGTCAGGCCGGCGGCTGGGAGAGCATCGGCCCGGCGGCGCGGGGTGGCGAGTCGATCGGCGAGGTGGGTACGGCCGGCCCGTACGCCCCGAGCGGCACCGAGGGCTTCGGCCCGGCGGGCGAGTGGGAGGGCGTCGGCGGCGGGTCGCGGTCGGAAGAACTGGGCACGGTCGGCCGGAACCCGGGCCCGGACCTGGATCCGGACCCGGGCCCCGCCCCGGGCCGGGGCCCGGAACTCACCGACTACCGGCCGAATGTCGACGTGGACGGCGACGGCCGGTGGGACACCTACCAGGCCTACGGCGCGGCCGACGGTGGTGTCGAGATCGTGGCGGACATCGACGGCGACGGGCGCGTGGACTTCATCGGCCGTGACTACGACCGCGACGGTCTCGTGGACTCGGCGGACTACGACACGGACAACGACGGCCGCCTCGATACCCGCATGACGGACGACGACGGCGATGGATGGCTGGACCGTTCCACTGACCTTCCACCAGGGTCTTGACATGAATGTTCTACAGTTCGCGCCATGACTTCGACCATCGTGGTCAACAACATCGCGAAACAGTACGGCGACGTGCGGGCGGTTGACGGCGTCTCATTTGAGGTTGAGGAGGGGGAGTTTTTCGGCATTCTGGGCCCCAACGGCGCCGGCAAGACGACCACTCTCGAAATCATTGAAGGGCTACGCGAGGCCAATTCGGGCACGGTGTCCGTGTTCGGCCAGTCGCCGTGGCCCCGCAACCAGGCGCTCCTGCCGCGCATCGGCGTGCAGTTGCAGGCGTCCAGCTTCTTCGAACTGCTCACCGCCCGTGAGCAGATTCATACCTTCGCCTCGCTGTACGGGGTGTCCGGCAAGGCCGCCGACGAGATGCTCGAACGCGTCGGGCTGGCCGACAAGGCCGGCACCCGTACGGAGAAGCTCTCGGGCGGCCAGGCGCAGCGCCTGTCCATCGCGTGCGCGCTCGTGCACAACCCCGACCTGGTGTTCCTGGACGAGCCGACGTCCGGGTTGGACCCGCAGGCCCGCCGGAACCTGTGGGACCTGCTGCGCGACATCAACGACCAGGGCCGCACGGTCGTCCTGACGACGCACTACCTCGACGAGGCGGAACAGCTCTGCGACCGGGTGTCCATCATGGACTCCGGGAGGATTCTGCAGTCCGGACCGCCCGCCACGCTGGTGCGGGGCCTGGACGCGCCCACCCGCATCTCGATCGAGAGCGGGACGCTCGCCGAGGCGCAGGCGCGGGAGCTGTTCGGCGACGCCGAGGTGAGCGACGACGGGGTGTCCCTGACGATCGCGACGCGCACGCCGGCGCCCGTGCTCGCGGCTCTCGCCGAACGCGGCGCGCTCGCCGGCCTGTCCGTGGCCGGGGCCACCCTGGAGGACGTCTTCCTCAAGCTGACCGGACGGGAGTACCGCGCGTGACCAGCATTGTCAGCCTCTCGAAGGCCATCGCGCGCGGCTTCGTCCGGGACCGTACGGCCGTGTTCTTCACGGTCCTCTTCCCGCTGATGTTCCTCTTGCTGTTCGGGGGCATCTTCAAGGACCAGACCGCCCCGAAGTCCGAGGTGATCCAGGTCGGCGCGGTGTCGCTGCTCGACGACATGCCGGCCGACGCCAAGACCGGACTGTCCGACATCCTGGAGCTGACCCGCGCGGACGACCGGGCGGCCGCGCTGGAGCAGGTCCGCAAGGGCGACGTCGACGCGATGGTCGAGCAGTCCGGCGGCACCATCGTGCTGCACTACTCGGCGGCCGACCAGGTCACCGCCGGTACGGTCAACGGCCTGTTCTCGTCGCTGGTCAACGCCGGCAACCTCGCGGCCGCCGGGGTCACCGCGCCGGCGTTCACGCTGCAGGGCCAGCAGGTCGAGGACGAGTCGCTGGGCACCATCCAGTATGTGACGCCGGGCCTGCTCGGCTGGGCCATCGCCACGGGCGCCACGTTCGGCGCCGCGATGACGCTGGTGACCTGGCGGCACAAGAAGCTGCTGCGCCGCCTGCGCCTCGCCCCGATCAATGTCGGGTCGGTGCTCGCCGCCCGGGTCGGCGTGAGCATTGTCATCGCGCTGGTCCAGATGGCCATCTTCCTGGGCGTGGCCGTCCTGCCGTACTTCGGTCTGGTCCTCTCCGACTCCTGGTGGATGTCCATCCCGCTCGTGCTGGTCGGGACGCTGGCGTTCCTGTCGATCGGCCTGCTCGCCGGGTCGTTCGCGAAGACGCCCGAGGCGGCCAACGTGATCGCCAACCTGGTGGTGCTGCCGATGGCGTTCCTGTCGGGGGCGTTCTTCCCACTCGACAACGCCCCCGGCTGGTTGCAGGCCGTCGGCAACGCCCTGCCGCTCAAGCACCTCGTCGACGGCATGCAGGCGGTGATGGTTCGCGGCGAGTCGCCGGGCGCCGTCCTGCCGCAGCTGGGCATCCTGGCCGCTTTCGCGGTCGTCACGTCGGCGATCGCCGCGCTCCTGTTTCGCTGGGACGACGTCTGACAATGGGGCCGCCGCCCTCGGTCGGGGCGGCGGCGCCATCGCCCGCACCTGACGGCCGAACACGGTCCGTCACAGTAACGGAGGGTGCTGGTTGGTGTCGGGCGCGAGATACGACTCCCGTCCCTTTGCTCTGCTTACCTAGAGGAAGCGGCCCCTGACCAGGACCGACCCCCGAGCGTTCCCACCGCGTACATCACGCTCCGTTGCTGATGCGCATGAGTAAGCAGAGCAAAGGGCGGGGGGTGGCATGCCGGGTGGCGGAGGGATTGTGACGTTGGGTAACGGCCGCCGGCTGCGGCTGGAATGCGAGCCGAGCCGGCTGGCCGTGGCTGCGTCTATGCGGGCAGCGTCACCGTGACGACGAGGCCGCCGCCCTCGCGTGGGGTGGCGGCCACCTCGCCGCCGTGGGCGCGCGCCACCGACCGGACAATGGACAGCCCGAGGCCCGCGCCCTTGTTGGTGACGACCCGTTCGGCGCCCAGTCGCCGGAAGGGTTCGAACAGGACCGGGACGTCGTACGGCGGGACGACCGGCCCGCTGTTCATGACCTCCAACAGGACGTGCCCGTCGCCCGTGGCGCGGCTTGTCACCTGCGCGAACCCGCCCTCGGCGACGTTGTGCTGGATGGCGCGTTCTCCACCGGGTTCTGGGCGATCCGTTCCAGGAGTACGGGGTCGCCGTGGGCGACCGCCTCGCCCGGACTCTGGGACAGCTCCACGCCGGCCGCGCGCGCCTCGGCGGACGCGCTCGCGCAGACGTGGCTCACCACGTCGGCCAGGTCGACCTCGGTCCGGTCGGAGACGGGCGTGTCGGGGCGGGCGAGCAGGAGCAGCCCGTCACCCGAGGCGTGTGGCGAGCAGCCGACATACGCTCGGCACGCTGGTCAACGCGCCTTGGGGCCGCGCGGTCCCTTGGTGTGCTCGGTCAGCGACCGGGCCGCGTACACGGCAAGGCCGAGCTGGAGGAGCAGCGAGAAGAGCACCGGGACGCCCAGTGTCCCGGTGGTCTGCCGCGCGATGGTCACCACGAACCAGACCTGCGCGACGGCGTTGAACCCGATGGCGGCGTACGTCGCCGTGGTCAGCCAGTGCTTCGGCGGGTCGACGAGCGATACCACCCACAGCAGCGCGCCCATCACGGCGGCGACGATGGTGACGACGACCTGCGCCTGGAACAGGGTCGAGTGGTCGGAGAAGGTAACCAGCCGAGCGGCGTTGAGCACGGGCACGATGGCGCCGATGAGCCTCAGCCGCGTGGTGGACGACCACCCGGACTGTGGCGTCGCGTTGTCCCTACTCATCGGCCCCCCTACTGGTGTCAATCGGCGCGAGCACATTATGCGTCGGTTGCCGGAGCCCGAGAGTGGTCAGCGAGTCAGACTACGGATGGTGACCATTGCCTCAACGGTCAGCAATGCTGAGCGGTCCGGGGTGTTCTCGCACTGGTGCGAACAGCGTGGACGTAGGTACGGTGACGGCGTGAAGGTTCGGCGCCACTGGTGGAACGGCGGCAAGACGCCGCGTGCCCGCCGCGATGTGTATATCCGTAGTGACGGTCAGCGGTGGGATGTGCTGGCGCAGATCGGCGGCCCAACGGGGCGGTGCCGGGTGCAGGAATGTCCGAGTTCCAGTTCCGCCCTGATCGTCGCCGACGCCTGGCGCGGTTCGAGCGACGCCTGGCGCGAGATGGCCCTGCCGTAGCGGGCGCCTCCCGGTTCAGGCGGAGTAGGCCTTGGTCTCGGTCGCCTTGACGGCCGCCCACACCTCGGTGCCCAGCGTCAGTGACAGCGCCGCCACGCCCGCCGCCGTCACGTCGGCGGCCATCGGTACGTCGCCGTCCAGGCGTACGCGCACGTTGTCGCCGTGCCGTTCCAAACCTGTGACCGTGGCCGGCCACAGGTTGCGAGGGCTGCCGTCCGGTCGGGTGCGGTGCAGCGCCACGGCTGCGGGCGCGAACGCCACGAACGCCGGTCCGTCGAGGGAGTCGGCGCACGTCACGGTCGTACCGTTGGGCAGTGTGACGACGTGGCCGGAGGCGGCGCCCCGGTAGAGGTTCAGCCCGACCAGCCGGGCGATGTAGTCCGTACGCGGAAACCGGGTTATCTCGGCCGGCGTGCCGGATTGGGTCACCGTGCCCGATTCCAGGACCACGATGCGGTCGGCGAGCACCATGGCGTCGAGCGGGTCGTGGGTCACGACGACGGTGGCCCGCTCCGGGGAGGCGAGGTGGTGTCGCAGGTCGGCCCGTACCTCCTGGCGGGTGGCCGCGTCCAGGGCCGCGAGCGGCTCGTCCAGCAGCAGCAGCCGGGGGTGCGGCGCCAGCGCCCGTGCCAGGGCGACCCGCTGGGCCTGCCCGCCGGACAGCCGCGCCGGGCGTCGCCCGCCGAGCGGGCCCAGCCCGAACCGGTCCAGCCATCGCGTGGCCGCCGCCCGCGCGGCCCGCGTGGACAGCCCTCGCGTCCGCAGCCCGAACGCGACGTTGTCCAGCGCCGACAGGTGCGGGAAGAGCAGGTAGTCCTGGAACACGACGCCCACCGACCGGGCCCGCGCCGGCACGAAGACGTCCGCGGCCGGGGCGTCCCACACCGCACCGTCAACGACGATCGAACCGGAGTCCAGCGCCAGCAGCCCGGCCAGCGACCGCAGCGCGGTGCTCTTCCCGGCCCCGTTCGGCCCCAGCAGGGCAACGACCTCGCCGGCCGCCACGTCGAGGGAAGCGGACAGGGCGAACGTTCCACGGCGTACCCCCAGAGAAGCCGCGAGCAGGGTCATAGCGCGCCCACCCACCGCTCCCGCAGCAGGGCCAGGATCGCCACGCACACCACCAGCAGCACCAGCGACAACACGATCGCGGCGGCCGGGTCGGTCTCCATGGCGAGGTAGACCGCGAGCGGCATCGTCTGGGTACGCCCCGGGAAGTTGCCCGCGAACGTGATCGTCGCCCCGAACTCGCCCAGCGCCCGCGCCCAGCACAGCACCGCGCCGGCCGCCACGCCTGGGGCGACCAGCGGCAGGGTCACCCGCCGGAACGTCGTCCAGCCACCCGCACCCAGCGTCGCGGCGGCCTCCTCGAACCGGGTGTCCGCCGCGCGCAGCGCGCCCTCCACGCTGATGACGAGGAACGGCATCGCGACGAACGCCTCCGCGACGATCACCCCGGCGGTCGTGAACGGCAACGAGAACCCGGTGTGCTCGTAGATGAACGACCCGACCAGCCCGCGACGGCCGAGCGCCAGGAACAGCGCCACGCCGCCGACGACCGGCGGCAGCACCAGCGGCACGGTCACGAACGCGCGCACGATCCGCCGCCCCCGGAACGGCACCCGCGCCAGCAGCCAGGCCAGCGGCACCCCGAACACCAGGCACGCCACGGTGGCCACAGTCGCCGTGAACAACGACAACCTCAGCGCCGCGAACACCGCCGGGTCCGCGAGCCTTTCGCCGATCGAACCCCAGGGAGTACGCGCGACGAGCCCCACCAGCGGCAGCACCAGGAACGCCAGCCCCACCCACGCGGGGATCAGGAGCGCGATCGGCGCCCGCGTTCGGACGCTTCGCCGGCGCCCGGGTCGCGTGCTCATGGCAGGCGGAAGCCGACCGAGGAGAGCTGGTCCTGGCCGGCGGGGGTGTGCAGGAAGTCCACGAACGCGTTCGCCGCGACCGGGTTGGCCGATGTCGCCACGGCCGCGGCCTGGCATTCGCCCACGGCGGCGGACGACTCGGCGAACTCGACGGTCGACACCTTGTCGCCGGCCGCCCGGGTGTCCGTGCGGTACACGAGCGCGGCGTCGGCCGCCCCGGACGTGACCTTCTTCAACGCGGTCGCCACGTCGGGCACGCGGGTCACCTTCGGGATGCCCACACCGGCGGCCGCGAACACGGCCGTGGCGGCGGTCCCGCACGGCTCGGACGCCGCGCAGATCGCCACCCGTACGCCCTTGCGGGCCAGGTCCGCCAGGCCGCTGACGCGCTTCGGGTTGTCGGGCGCCACGGCGATGACCAACTGGGTACGCGCGAACGGCAGCGGCGGCCCGCTCACCGCCGCCCCGGCGGCGCCCATGGTGGCGGCGTCCGCGGTGATCAGCACGTCGGCCGCCTCGCCCCCGGCCACCCGGGCGGCGAGCGCGGCGCTCGGCCCGAGGGTCACGATGACCTCGGTGCCCCTGTAGGCCTCCTGGAACTGCTTGGCCACCCGGCCGAGCACCATGCCGAAGGCGGCGTCGGCGAGGACGGTCACCGTGCCGCTCGGGACGGCCGCCGCCCCGCGTGGCTTGCGCGCTCCGCCCCCGGTGCACCCGGCGACGGCGATCACGAGCGCGACGGCCGCCAACCCGGCGACGGCCCGCCACCGCCCGGTGTGTGCCGGCCTGTCCGCCGGGTCCGGGGTGATCATGGCCGGCCGGTTTCGATGATCACGTTCGTCGACTTCACCACGCCGACCGCCAGGTCCCCGACCTTGAGGTCCAGGTCGTCGACCGCCTCGCGGCTCATCAGCGACACGATCCGGAACGGCCCCGCCTGGATCTCCACCTGCGCCATGACCCCGTCGCGGGCGACGGCCGTGACGATGCCGGGCATCCGGTTGCGGGCGGATGACCAGCCCGACTCGGCGGCCTCGGCGGCGGACAGCGACCGGGCGAACGCCGCGAGATCCGCGCCCTCGATCCAGCGGTGGCCGTGGGCGTCGCGGCCGGCGGTGAGGCGCCCCGCGTCGACCCAGCGCCGGATGGTGTCGGGGCTGACCCGCAGCAGTTCGGCCGCCTCGCCGATCCGGTAGGTGGGCATGGCGGGCACTCTACCTCGGCGAATACCAGTGCAACACCGGCCCGACCATCGCAGATGCGGGTTCATATGATCGGCCGTTCCCCGACTGGCCGCGGATCCGACAGGATAGAGAGATGGGAACGCCGGGCGATATTACGGATCTTGCCCGGCCGCAGCCGCGCTCGCACCTGCTCGACGCCGCGATGCGGATCATTACGCCGCTGCTGGACACGGATGACGACAAACGGGTCATCGTCGGCCTAACCGGACCGCCCGCCGCCGGCAAGTCGACCCTGTCGGTCGCCCTGGCCGCGACGTACGAGCGGCAACTGGGCGAGCACCGCGCGGTGGCCGTACCCATGGATGGTTTCCATCTGTCCAATCTGGAGCTGGACCGGCTCGGGCTGGCCGACCGCAAGGGCGCGCCGGAGACGTTCGACGCGGCCGGGTTCGTGAACCTGCTGCGCCGGCTGCGGGAGGAACGCGACGGCGTCGTCTACGCGCCCAGCTTCAACCGGGCGCTCAACGAGTCGATCGGCAGCGACATCCCGGTGCTGCCGCAGGCGCGGCTGATTGTCGTGGAGGGCAACTACCTGCTGCTGACCGAGGGGGCGTGGGCGGGCGTGCGGCCGCTGCTCGACCGGGCGCTCTACATCGACGCGCCGCAGCCGTCGCGCATCGGCTCGCTGCTGCGCCGGCAGCGGGCGCGCGGGCTGGCCGAGGCGGACGCGCGCGACTGGGTGTTCCGCAGCGACGAGGCCAACGCGCGCGTCATCGCCGCCACGAAACCGCTGGCCGACGCGGTGCTCACGCGCCCTGGCTAACGGGGTGCGACGAGGCGGTAGCCGACCCCGCGCACGGTCAGGATCATCGACGGGTTGTGCTGGTCGTCGCCGAGGCGCTGGCGCAGCCGCTGAATGTGCACCGTGATCGTGTTGGAGCCGGGTACGCCGCCCCACACGGCCTCGCGGATCTGGGCGCGCGTCACCACCCGGTCGGCGTGCTGCATGAGCAACTGCAGCAGGCGCAGCTCCCGCAGCGGCAGGCGGATCGGCTCGCCGCGCAGGTGCACCTGCAGCGTCGACGGGTCGAGCCGCAGCGCGCCGTGCTCCAGCGCCGGGCCGCCCGCCGGCACGCTGTCGGGCCGGATCGCCCGCAGGATCGGCAGCAGTTCCTTCATGCGGTACGGGTACGCCACGCAGGCGGTCGCGCCCGCCGCCAGCGCGGCCACGGCGGCCGCGCCGTCGCCGTCACCGACCCCCAGCACCACCGGGATGCCGGTGCGCGCGGTGATCGTGCGCGCCAGGCCGGGTCCGTCGACGCTGGGCAGGCGCACGGCGGCGAGCACCGCGTCCGGATGCTCGCTGCCGGCGACGAGCAGCGCGTCCGCCCCGTCGGCGCAGAGCAGCGCGCGTACCTCGTGGCCCGCGAGCTCGGTCGCCAGCTCGTTCGCGTGTGTCGTGTCCGGCTCGGCGATGAGCAGGACGAAGGTCTCGGAGTCCACGTGGGCCTAGCCGAACCGGCCCGTGATGTAGTCCTCGGTGCGCTTCTCCGCGGGATTGGTGAAGATCTTCGAGGTCACGTCGTACTCGATGAGGCGGCCCGGGTCGCCGGTCTTCTCGATCGAGAAGAACGCGGTCCTGTCCGAGACGCGGGCGGCCTGCTGCATGTTGTGGGTCACGATGATGATCGTGTAGTCGTTCTTCAGCTCCACGATCAGGTCCTCGATCGCGAGGGTGGAGATCGGGTCGAGCGCCGAGCACGGCTCGTCCATGAGCACGACCTGCGGTTGCACCGCGATCGTACGGGCGATGCAGAGCCGCTGCTGCTGACCACCGGACAGGCCGGCGCCCGGTCGGCTCAGCCGGTTGCGGACCTCCTCCCACAGGTTCGCCCGTCGGAGCGCCTTCTCACACGCGTCGTCCAGAGTGGACTTCTTGCGGACGCCGTTGAGCCGCAGGCCCGCCACCACGTTGTCGTAGATGCTCATCGTGGGGAACGGGTTGGGCCGCTGGAACACCATGCCGATCGTGCGGCGCACCGCGGTCACGTCGACGTCGCGCTGGTAGATGTCCTGATCGTCGATCGTCAGCCGGCCCTCGACGCGGGCGCCGGGGATCACCTCGTGCATCCGGTTCACCGAGCGCAGGAACGTCGACTTGCCGCATCCGGACGGGCCGATGAGGGCCACGACGGAGCGGGGCTGCACGGTCAGCGACACGTCCTCGATCGCCTTGAACGCGCCGTAGTACGCCGTGACGTTGTGGGCTTCGATTCGCTTGGCCATGACCGTCTCTCTATCGGGCGAACGTGTTGCGGCGGGCGAGCAGCTTCGCCGCGATGGTGAGGGTGAGGACGAGACCGACCAGGGTCAGCGCCGCCGCCCACGCGCGCTGCGGGCCGTATTGCGACGCGAGACCGGCCTGGTCGTAGATGTAGATCGCGAGCGAGGACTGGTTGCCCTCGAACGGGTTCATGTTGATCGACGCGCTGTTGCCGGCGACCAGCAGCACGGGCGCGGTCTCGCCGGCCGCGCGGGCGACGGCCAGCATGACGCCGGTGACGATGCCGGGCAGCGCGGTCGGCAGGACGATCCGCACGATGGTCTTCCACTTCGGTACGCCCAGGGCGTACGCGCCCTCGCGCAGCGCGGCGGGTACCAGCCGGATCATCTCCTCGCAGGAGCGGGTGACCGTCGGCAACATGAGCACGCTCAGCGCCAGCGCGGCGGCCAGGCCCGAGTAGCCGGCCCGCCCGTCGTTGAACACCGGCGTGACGATGAGGACCCAGAAGGCCAGCATGAACAGGCCCGCGACGATCGACGGGATGCCCGTCATGACGTCGACGAAGAACCGGATCGCCGTGGCGAGCCTGCCCCGGCCGTACTCGACGATGTAGATCGCGCCGGCGATGCCGAGCGGCACCGTGATGACCGTGGCGATGCCCACCTGCTGGAGCGTTCCGATGATCGCGTGGTACGCCCCGCCGTGCGAGTCGAACGCCGTGATGCCGTTCATCGAGTGGGTGAAGAACTCGCCGTCGAGCCGCGCGGCACCCTTGCTGACGACCGTGGCGGCGACGGAGATCAGCGGCAGCAGGGCCAGCGTCAGCGCCGCGTAGACCAGCGAGGTGGCGATCCGGTTGCGGGCCGCCCGCGACCCCTCGACGGCCGTGGCGAGCGCGAAGAGGCCGAGCAGGAAGAGCAGGACAGCGGCCACGCCGCTGAGCACCAGCCCGCCGCCGAACGCCTCCAGCGAGAACACCACGACGTACGCTGCGGCGGCGGCCGCCACGGCGACGGCGACCGGCGTCCACCTGGGCAGGCGGCGGGCCTTCAGATCCACGGCTACGGTCATGCGGCACTCCCGACGAACTCGCGGCGGCGGTACACGATGAGCCGCGCTGTCATGTTGACCACCAGCGTGATCGCGAACAGGACGAGGCCGGAGGCGATGAGCGCGCCCCGCCCGATGTCGTTGGCCTCACCGAACTGGTTGGCGATGTTGGCGGCGACCGAGTTGCCGCCCACCCCGATCAGGTCGAACGAGATGACGAACGACGCGCCGAGCGTCATGGCCAGCGCGATCGTCTCGCCCAGCGCCCGGCCGAGGCCGAGGATGACGGCCGCGATGACGCCGGGCCGGCCGTAGGGGAGGACCGCCGTGCGGATGACCTCCCACTTCGTGGCGCCCAGGGCGTACGCGGCCTCTTCGTTCATCTGCGGCGTCTGCAGGAAGACCTCGCGGGACAGCGAGGTGACGATCGGCAGCACCATGATGGCGAGCACGAGCCCGCCGAGCAGGATCGACTTGCCGTACGGCCCGTCGCTGCCGAAGATCGGGAGCCACCCGAAGTACGTGTGCAGCCAGGCGGACAGGCTCTTCACCGGCTCCGCCAGGTACTCCCGGCCCCACAGGCCGAACACGATGCTCGGCACCGCGGCCAGCAGGTCGATCATGAAGCCGAGCGCGGTGGCGAGCCGCCTGGGGGCGTAGTGCGACAGGCACAGGGCGATCCCCAGTGCCACCGGCACCGCGAGGACGAGCGCCAGGCCGGAGCTGAGGACGGTACCGACCGCGAGGGCGCCGATGCCGAACCTGGGTTGAGCGCCGTTGGGCGACCAGCCGGAGAACGTGAAGAAGTTCTCCGTGTTCGCGCGCAGCGCGGGGACCGCCTTGGCGATCAGGAAGACCGCGATGGCGACGATGATGACGAGCACCATCGTGCCGGCCGCCGTGCTGGCGCCGCGGAACACCGTCTCCGCGCCGAAGCGCCGCCGGGTGGGCAGGCGCTCGCTCTCCTCGGGCGGGGGAACCCGGTCGCCCGGGTGGCGGGGCGGGATGGGTCCGCCTCCGTGGGGCTTGGACCCCGCCGGCGGCTCCGCCGAGGCCGCGGTCGCGGCCTTGGCGGGTCCGGCGAGGGAGGGGCTGCTCATCGCGAGCTTCTCCGTCCGCTCGGCTCTCTGTCAGGCGAGGTTGGTGATCGCGGTCTTGACCTTGTCGGCCACGGTGGCCGGCAGCGGGGCGTAGCCGAGCTTCGTCAGCGCGGTCTGCCCGTCGCCGGCGGCGTGGGCGAGGAAGCCCTTGACCAGCGCCAGCTTGTCGGCCGGGGTGCCCTTGCCGCAGACGATCTCGTACGTCACCAGGACGATCGGGTACGCGCCCGGCGCGGTGGTGTTGTAGTCGATGTCCAGCTTCAGGTCGTCGCCCGTACCGGTGACCTTGGCGCTCTCGATCGTCTTGCCGGCCGACTCGGCGGTCAGCTCGGTGTACTCGCCGGCGCCGTTCTTCACCTTGGCCTTGGTGAGGCCGTTCACCTGGGCGAACGACCACTCGACGTAGCCGATCGCGCCCTTGTTGGCCTTCACCGCGGAGGCGACGCCGTCGGACTTGGTCTCGCCCTGGCCGCCCTCCTTGAGCGGCCATTCCTTGGCGTTGCCGAACGTCCAGTCGGCGGCGGCCGTCTTGCTCAGGTACTTGGTGAAGTTGTCCGTGGTGCCCGACGAGTCGGCCCGGTGGATCGCCAGGATGGCCGTGCCGGGCAGGGTGACGCCGGGGTTGTCGGCCGCGATGGCCGGGTCGTTCCACGTGGTGGCCTGGTAGCTGAAGATCTTGGCCAGGGTCGCCGGGGAGAGCTGCAGGTTCGTGACGCCGTCGAGGTTGTAGACGACGGCCACCGGGCCGATCACCAGGGGCAGGTGGATGGCCGAGTTGCCGGTGCCGCAGCGGGCGTCGGCCCCCGGCTTCTCCTCGTCCTTGAGCGCGGAGTCGGAGCCGGCGAAGTCCGCGGTGCCCGCGGTGAACGCCTGGATCCCGGCGCCGGAGCCGGTGCCCTGGTAGTCGATCGAAGCGCCGGAGCACTTCGCCGCGTAGTCCTTGATCCACTGGTCCATGGCGTTCTTCTGCGCCGTGGAACCCTGTGCGGTGAGCTTGCCGGTGGCGCAGTCGCCGGCGGCGGCGCTCGTGCTATCGGTGCCGGGAGTGGTGTTGTCGTCCGTACCGCACGCGGCGAGCGCGAGCGTCGCGGTCAGCACAACGCCGGCCAGGATGCCGTGCCGCTTGAGCTTCACGTGCTGTCCCTTCGAGGGGTGGGAAGCCGGTCCGGGGTGTCTCCCCCCGGCCGGGCCGGTCTTTTAACCGGCTGAGCAGGACGCTAAGCGGGGCAGGTGGACGGCGAACCGGACGCTGG
The DNA here is from genome assembly GCF_039528415.1 of Luedemannella helvata. Lineage (NCBI taxonomy): Bacteria > Bacillati > Actinomycetota > Actinomycetes > Micromonosporales > Micromonosporaceae > Luedemannella > Luedemannella helvata. The sequence continues at coordinate 20,894 of NZ_BAAALS010000001.1, read as the reverse complement.
TGAACGCCCGGTGAACAGGCCGGACCGCCGAGGTGACGTGACGCCACGCTCCTCGGCGGTCCGGGTTGGTGTGTCTTAATCGGCCAGTCTGCGCAGGCGGAAGGCGGCGACGATGTCCGTGACGCCGTGCGTGAGCGCGATGACCGCGACGTAGACGATCAGCAGGTACGCGGAGCGCTCGAACCGTCCGGCCGCCCAGAAGCCGAAGCCCAGCTCGATGATGCCGACGATCAGGAGCAGCCACCAGGCGTCGTTCTCCTCCTTCGTCAGGAAGGCCAGGACGATGTCGGCCGCGCCCTTGAACAGCAGGTACCAGCCGATGAACGCAGACAGCCAGAAGAACGTGCTGCCCGGGTTCAGCAGGGCGACCACCCCGGTGATCAGGAACAGCACCGCGAGTACGCCGTGCAGCCAGCGCCAGCTGGGGGCGGTGAAGGCGTGCGCCGCCTCCACCACGGCGGCCGCGAGGATGACCACCCCGGCCAGCACGGCGATCGCGGCGACCGAGGTGACCGTGAACCGCAGGACGATCCAGGCGATGGCGATCCAGCAGATCCCGGTGATCAGGAAGAACCACCAGGACGCCGTCCGCAGTTGCGGCGGGCTCGGGATGGCGGTCATGTCACACCGCCGATGGATGAACGCCTGTTCATGCTGGTCACCTCTCTGAGCCGTCGGGAATCACGAGGTTGATCAGCCAGCTGACGACCGACACGATGATCGCTCCCCAGAAGCCCGACCAGAAGCCTTCGACGTGGAATGGCAGGTTCAGCTGCTCGGCGAGCCAGCCGACCAGGAGGAAGAGGAGGGCGTTCACGACCAGGGCGAACAGGCCCAGCGTGATGATGTAGAAGAAGCAGCCGAAGATCTTGATGAGCGGCTTGAGGACCGCGTTGACCAGGCCGAAGATGATCGCCACGACGATCAACGTGAGGACGTTCTGCCACGCCTTCGCGCCCGAGGTGTTGATGCCGCTGACGATGAGTGTGGAGATCCACAAGGCCACCGCGGTGACCAGTGTGCGGATGATGAAGCCCATGTCGTCTCCCTCCGGTGCCACCACCGTCATAGTGGCCCGTTCGGGCCGCGAAAAGGAACAAATCCCCTAAATTAGGCGTCATGACCGGTCTGCGACGGACGCTGGTCCGGGGGCACCGTGACTAGCGCCGACGGGCCCGGCGCCGAGGAACGGGCGGAGCTGGCGCGGCTGCGGGCCGAGATCTCGGCGCTGCGCGCCGACGTGAGGACCGGCCACCAGGGGCGCTGGGGGCGACGCGGGCGTTGGCTCGGCGCCTGCGCGCTGCTGCTGCTCGCCGCCGTCCTCGGCGGCGTCAGCCTGCTCGCCGGGTACGTGCGGGGCCAGGTGCTCGACACCGACACCTACGTGGAGACGGTGACGCCCGTGCTGGCGGAGCCGGCGGTCCAGGACGCCGTCGCGAGACGACTCACCGACGAGATCATGCGGCGTGCGGACGTCGCCGGGCTGGCCCGGACGGTCGCGGACCGGCTCGTCGACGAGGGCGTGCCGCCGGCCGTGACGACGCTCGTCGACCCGGTGGTGGCCGGCCTCAACTCGTTCCTCTACGACCGCATCCGGCCGCTGCTGGCCACCGAGCAGGCGCAGGCCGTGTGGCAGCAGGTGAACACCCTGGCGCACCAGGCCGTGGTCACGGTCCTCACCGGCCGGGAGGGCACCTACCTGACCAGCGCCGGCGACTCCGTCACCCTCAACCTGGGCGCCGTACTCTCGTTCGTCAAACAGAAGCTCGTCGAGCAGGGCCTGACGTTCGTCGCCCGCATCCCGGACGTGTCCATCCCGTTCACCGTGGTGCAGTCCGACGCCCTGCCCGACCTGCGCACGTACACGCGGGTACTCGACGTCGCGGCCACCTGGCTGCCCTGGGTCGTGCTGGCGCTCGCCCTCGGGGGCGTGCTGGCCGCCCCGAACCGCCGCCGGGGCATCATCACCGGGGCGGTCATGCTCGGGGTCGTCGCAGCCCTGCTGCTGTTCGCGATCGCGGTCGCCCGGGCGTACTACCAGGACAACCTGCCCGCCGATGTCTCCGAGCCGGCCGCGCTCGCCGTCTTCGACGCGTTCCTGCGGTTCCTGGTCGCCGCGCTGCAGGCGGTCCTGGTCGCGCTCGGCCTCATCGTCGTGATCGGGCTGCTCTGGGGCCCCAGCCCGCCGGCCGTGTTCGCCCGGCGGTGGGCCGACCGGGGGCTCGACGCGCTCGGAGCGCAACTGGCCCGTACGGGTCGCTGGGCCGTGGCGGCGGGTCGCGCGATCGGGCCCGCCCGGCGCGTCATCTACGTGCTGGTGTGCCTGCTCGCCGTGGTCGGCTACGTGGCCGTCGCGCGGCCGTCGATGGCGACCGTCTGGTGGCTCCTCGCGGGCGTCGCCCTGGTCGCGCTGGTGGTCGAGGTGTTCGCCCGCGCCGCCACGGTGCCGCCTCCGGTGCGCAAGGCCGAGCCGGGCGTCGTGGCGGGCTAGCGGCATGGACCGCCGATCGCCCGGGACCGTACCGCTGTCCGGGCGGCTGCGCGCCTTCGTGCTCCTGCTGGTCGGAATCCTGCTCGTCTACGCGGCGATCATCGTGATCGACGACTTCACGGTCTCGGGCGCGCCGAAGGTGGCCGTGCTCGGCGCGCTGCTGGTCGGGGCGGCGTGGACCCGCCGGCACAGCAGCGCCCGGCTCGCCGCGTTCGGCGTCGTCAGCGCGGTGCTCGTGCTCGTCGTGCTCGCGGTGTCCGTCGCCGGCCCCGTACGCCTGGCGTTCGGCGTGAGCGGGGCGGCCATGGTGCTGCTCAGCGTCGGTACGGTCGCGATGCTCATCGCGACGCTCGCCGCAGTGCGCCGGGTGGATTTTTCGACTGTCCTCGGCGTCCTGTGCGTGTACCTGCTCATCGCGCTCATCTTCGCGGCTCTGGGCCAGGTGGGCGCGGCCTTCCAGTACGGCCAGGACCAGTTCGTCCGGGGCGTCGTCGGCCCGCCGTCGCCGTCGGACCTGCTTTATTTCAGCGTCATCACCTTGTGCACGGTCGGCTACGGCGACATCGCGCCCGTGAGCGCCGTGGCCCGCGCGCTCGCGGTGATCGAGGCTCTGGTCGGTCAGCTCTACCTCGTCTCCATCGTGGCGGCCGTGATCGCTGGCTGGCAGGTGGGCGGCACCGCGCGCGCCGAGCGGAAGGACCGTTAGGCCCTTTATTCCGAATAGATACCTAAAGACAGAATCAGCCGCTTACGCTCGTGTTGTTACCCAGGCGACCGGCGGGGTCGCCCGGGCTCCTGGCGCCGCGGGGGCCCGCGCGCCGGCTGCGGATCAGGGGGTACGCGATGAGTGCAGCGGATGCCGCGGCCGGCCGGCCGGCGACGCGCGCGACAACACCCAGGGCCAGCGCGGTACCGGCCAAGGCCTACATCTCCTGGGTGGCCCTGGCTCTCATGACGACCAGCTCGGTGGCCAGCCTGCGCCCCTCGCCCACCATGGCCATGTACGGCCTCGCGGCCGTCTTCCTCTATGTCGTGCCCGGCATCGTCTTCCTGCTGCCGACCGCGCTCGTGTCTGCCGAACTCGCCTCGGGCTGGACCGGCGGCGTCTACAACTGGGTGAGCCAAGGACTCAGCAAGCCGCTGGGCTTCCTCGCCGTCTGGTGCCAGTTCGCCATGACGATCTTCTACTACCCGAGCCTGCTCGGGTACGTGGCCAGCACCCTCGCGTACGTGTTCAATCCCGCCCTGGCGGCGAACGGCCTGTGGACCGCTTTGGTGATCATGGTGTGCTACTGGGCGGGCGTCTACATCTCGTCGCAGGGCACCAAGTCCGTCGCCGGGCTGTCCAGCGCCGGGCTCATCATCGGCACTCTCGTCCCCGGCGCCCTGCTCGTCATCCTTGGCGCGATCTTCCTGGGCGAGGGCAACCCGTCGGCCGCCCCGATGGACGCCTCCCACCTGCTGCCCGCGTGGGCCGGCATCGCGAGCCTCGTGCTCATCGTGAACAACTTCCTGTCGTACTCCGGCATGGAGATGAACGCCGTCCATGTCAGCTCCCTGCGCAACCCCAGCCGCGAGTTTCCCCGGGCGATGTTCCTGGCGATGGGCCTCGTGCTGATCATCTTCATCCTGCCGGCACTGGCCATCGCGTGGGTCGTGCCCGCCCAGCAGTTGTCGCTCACGGCCGGCGTGATGCAGGCGTTCGACGCGGTCCTGTCGGAGTTCGGCGCGAACTGGCTCACCCCGGTCATCGGGATCGCGCTGGTCACGGCGTCGCTCGGCGGCATGCTCACCTGGCTCGCCGGACCGTCCAAGGGCCTGCTGCTGATCTCGCGGCAGGAGGGCTACCTGCCGCCCTTCCTGCAGCGGCTCAACAAGCACGGCGTGCAGCAGAACATCCTGGTCACCCAGGGCATCGTCACGACCGTCATCGCCCTGCTCTACGCCTTCATCCCGGACGTGTCCAGTGCGTACTGGATCTTCTCGGTGATCACCACGCAGGTATACCTCATCGTGTACCTGCTGCTCTTCGTCGCCGCGGTGCGACTGCGGCGCACCCAGCCCGACCACCCGCGCGGCTACCGCGCCCCGATCCTGCTGCCGCTGTGTGTCGTCGGCTTTCTCGCCTCGATCGCCGCCCTGCTCATCGGCTTCGTCCCGCCGTCGCAGTTCAGCGGTGGCGGCGTCGGCGTCTACGTGGCCGTGGTCGCCAGCGGGGTGATCCTCATCGGCCTGTTGGTGCCGTTCCTCTTCTACCGGATGCGCAAGCCCAGTTGGAAGTCGCCCGACGCGGCGGCGACGGCTGAGGAGTAGCCATGAACGTCCACGTCGACGCCGCCCCGAAGACCACCCGGATCATCACCTACGTCGTGCTGGGCGCGATCTTTCTGATCCTGTTGCTGATCGGGCTGGGCACCTTCCGGACGGTGCAGAGGAACCAGCAGGCCATGGGCAAGGCGGCCGAGTTGCAGGCCGCGTACCGCACGGCCGGCCTGCCGGTGCCGAGCACGGAGCAGATCACCGGCCTGCTGGGCACCGATGGCGGGCGACTCTGTGACGACCCCGTCGCGTTCTTCCACCGCACCGTGACGCAGTACGCGGCGACCGGCGCCGGCAATCCGGGCGCCCGCCCGATCATCACCACGGACCAGTTCATCGAGGGTACGGCGTTGGCCATCAACGTCTACTGCCCGGAGGAACTGGCCGAGTTCACGAGTTTCGTCGACGACAACTACGAACTGCGGGGGAAATGATGAACGAGGACCTCCGCACGGCGGTCGAGGACCAGCTGCCCCGCATCCGCACCGAACTCGCCGAACTGGTGTCGTTCCGGTCGGTCGCCGACGCCCGCCAGTACCCGCCGCAGGAGTGCGAGCGGGCCGCCACCTGGGTGCGCGACCGCTTCGGCGAGCTGGGTTTCACGAACCTCGCGCTGTACCCGACCGCCGATGGCAGCAAGGCGGTGTACGGCGAGCGGCGCGCGGCCGGCAACGGACACAGCCCGACCGTGCTGCTCTACGCGCACTATGACGTGCAGCCGCCCCTCGACGAGAAGGCCTGGCACACCCCACCCTTCGAACTGACCGAAGTGGACGGCCGCTGGTACGGCCGCGGCGCGGCCGACTGCAAGGGCAACATCCTGATGCACCTCACGGCCCTGCGCGCGCTCGGCGACGACATTCCCGTCAACCTCAAGCTCATCGTCGAGGGCTCCGAGGAGCAGGGGACGGGCGGGCTGGAGGAGTTCGTCCCCGAGCATGTCGACCTGCTGCGCGCCGACGCGATCCTCGTGTGCGACACCGGCAACGCGGCCGTCGGCGTGCCGACCGTGACGACGTCCCTGCGCGGGCTTGTCAACGTTGTCGTCACGGTGGCGGCGCTGTCGAGCGAGATGCACTCCGGCATGTTCGGCGGACCCGCCCCGGACGCGCTCGCGGCCCTCGTACGAATGCTGTCCTCGCTGCGCGATGAGCAGGGCAACACCACGATCACCGGCCTCGACGCCAGCCAACGATGGCACGGCGTGGACTACCCCGCCGACCAGTTCCGGGCGGACGCGCATGTCCTCGACGGTGTCTCTCTGCTCGGCTCCGGGTCCGTCGCGGACATGCTGTGGGCGCGTCCGGCCGTCACGATCCTCGGCATCGACTGTCCGCCCGTGGTCGGCTCGGCCGCCGCCATCCAGCCGTCCTCACGCGCCCGGCTCAACCTTCGCATACCGCCCGGCATCGAACCCGGGGCCGCGTACGACGCGCTGTCCGCTCACCTGAGGGCCGCGGCCCCCTGGAACGTCCGGGTGACGGTCGAGCGGGAGTCGGCCGGCTCGCCGTTCGAGGTCGGTACGGACGGCCGGGCGTACGCGGCGCTGCGCGAGGCCTTCCGCGAGTCGTACGGGCGGGACATGACGACGGAGGGCCAGGGCGGCTCGATCCCGCTGTGCAACGTGTTCGCCGAGACCTACCCGGACGCGGAGATCGTACTCATGGGGGTGGAGGAGCCCAAGGCGCTCATCCACGCCCCGAACGAGAGCGTGGACCCGTCGGAGATCACCCACATGGCGCTGGCGGAGGCGCTGTTCCTGCGCGGGTACGCGACCGCCTAGAGCGGATCGGGCCGTGCGTGCCGGGGGCGGGGCGCCAGCAGGATCGACCACAGCGACAGCGCCACGGCCGAACTCTCCGGCCGCTCGCCGGGCCGCTTGGCCATGCACGCGCGGGTGATGTCGGCGATCTCGCGCGGCATCCCCGGCACGCTGAGCACCGGGGTCGGCGCCGCGTAGTGCAGCCGCCCGGCCGCGAACGCCGGGCCCGGGCGGCCGCCGGGGCCGCGCATGGGACCGGCCGGCCCGGGGGAGACCCCGGTGAGCATCTGGTAGAGCAGGACACCCAGGGCGTACACGTCGTCGGCGGGATCGCCCGCGCTCGCGCCGCCCTGCGGGTGGGCGGGCGCCGGCTGGGCGGGCGCCGAGTGCGCCTGGGACAGCGGGCGGCGCAGCCGGCCGCTCGTCACCCGGCGACTGGGCGCGGCCGTGAGCCGGCCGGTGAGCGGCTTCGTCGTCACCGCGAGGCCGAAGTCGATGAGCTTCACGCCCGTCGTGGTGATCATGATGTTCTCGGCGGAGACGTCGCGGTGCACGACGCCCCGGCGGTGCGCCACGGCCAGCACGTCGCCGATGGTGGCGGCGATGCGCACCGCCTCCTGCCAGGGAAGCGGCCCGCCGGCCACCCGGGCCGCCAGCATGACGCCCGTCAGCAGCTCCATGACAACGTAGGGCACCATCGAGCCGTTGGGCAGCGGCGCGTCACCGAAGTCGTAGACCTTGGGCACGCTCGGGTGGCGCAGCATGTTCGTGATCAACGCCTCGCGGCGCACCCGCTCGCGGGCGACCGTGTCGCCGGCGTGGGTGGGCGCGAGCATCTTGATGGCCATCGGCTGGCGCCGCACCGTGTCCACGGCGTGGTACACGATGGAGACGCCGCCCTGCCCGATCGGTCCCATGAGGACGTATCGCTGTCGGAAGGCGGTGCCCATCTGTAGCCACGACACGATTCCGGACTATTCCGTACCCGGCGACCCAGGACAAGAGGATGGCCGCGACGTTCACCGTATTGCTATGCGCCGGGCGCTATGGGTAACCGCCGGGCGTTCCGGGTAACCCTGAGAATTTTTGACTTTGTCGATATATGTTCGAGCTGGTAGAGGCCCCAAAGAGGCGCCTGGTAGGCCGTTGACCTCGGCTTCTTCCACCAACTTACGTCGATATCGAGGCCTCGCTATGTATGGGAATGCCGGTTTTTGGACACCCAAACGCAATGGGGCGTTGACAAGCTCGAAACGATGGACCACGCTGTGTCCGTGGGAGCGCTTCCATAGAGTCCCAACGACGTGGACCCTGTTGTTCGGAGACCCCGATGACCATTGCTGATCTGCAGTACCTGCCCCGTCCCGCCGGCGATGACGACCCCGAGTCCGACTCCCCGACCCTTGCCCACGTGGCGGCGCTCGCCGGAGTGTCCTTGGCGACCGCCTCGCGGGTGCTAAACAACTCCGCCGGAGTGAGCATGCGCGCCCGCGAGCAGGTGCGCGACGCGGTCACCCATCTGGGATACGTGCGTCGTCGGGCCGCCCGCGCCACCACCACCAAGCGCGTACGCGCGGTAGCCGCCGTCGTGTGCGCCAACAACAACCGTCTCTTCTCCGACCCGTTCTACGCCCGGATCATCTCCGGGGCCACCGAGGAACTGGCCGGACACGACGTCCCGCTCATGGTTATCCCGGTGACCGACGACCGGCTCTCGCTCATCGAGCCGAGCTTGCACTCCGGACACTACTCCGGTGTGCTCCTCGTTGGCGCCCACGACCGGCACTCGCTGACCGTCTCGCTCCCGGCGGCTGGTGTACCGGTAACGATGATCGGCCGTCCGCTGCACGCCACCCGGGCGTCGTACGTCGACGTCGACAACAAGGGCGGCGCCCGCCTCGCGGTTGAGCACCTGATCCGCCAGGGCCGGCGCAACATCGCCACGATCGCCGGACCGCCGAACATGGCGGTCGGGGCCGACCGGCTCGCGGGCTACAAGGAGTCCCTGGCCCGCGCCGGCCTGCCCGAGATGCCCATCGCGTACGGCGACTTCAGCCAGGCGTCGGCCGTGCACGCCATGTGGCGGCTGCTCGACCAGCGCCCCGGCCTCGACGCCGTCTTCGTGGCCTCGGACATCATGGCCACCGGCGCACTGCACGCCCTGCGCCGGGCCGGTCGTCGCGTCCCTGACGACGTGGCCGTGGTGGGCTTCGACGACATCCCGCTCGCCGCACACACCAACCCGCCGCTCACCACCATCCGCCAGCCGATCGAGGAGACCGGGACCATGGCCGCCCGGCGTCTTCTCTCCATCATCGACGGCGAGGCCGAAGAGCAGGACCCGCTGCTGCCGACGACTCTCGTGGCCCGGGCTTCCGCTTAAGCACGGCGGCTTCCCTGGCGGCGGTCGGTCCCACCACCCCGACCGCCGCCAGGGACTTCTCTCAGACTTCTCCTCCCTCCCGAGCCGGGCGTGGTTCCCGTGGGTGACCCCTGCGGGACCACGCCCCGCTTATTCCCAGAGGGCCGTTCGACGGGCCAGGATGCACGGGTGAAGGCCAACCTCTCGGCCGCCGCGGCGGTGCTCATCCTGCTGGTGGCGCTCGGCGCCGCCGTCTACGCCGTGGTCCGCCAGCGCGGCCGGCGGGTCATCGCCACGGCCGGCCAGCGGGCCACCTACGAGGTGCTGCACACGGCCGGGCTGGCGGCCGAGCCGCTGCGCGCCGGGCTGTCCGCGGCGACGGCTGGCAAAGCCGCACGTCACCTGCGTACGCTCATCGGCTCTTCGGGGTTGGCGATCGTCGGGCGCGACGGGCTGCTCGCCTACGACGGCGCCGACGACCACCACCGTGACCAGCTTGAGGCCGCCGCGCGCCGCGCCGTGGCCACCGGGCGGTCCACCGTGATGAGCGCCCGTGACCTGCACTGCGACGAGATCGACTGTGCGGTGCGCGGCGCGGTCGTTGTGGCCCTCGCCCTGCCCGACAGCGCGGCGGTCGAGGGCGCCCTCGTCGCCGTGACCGACCGGCCGGTCATGCCCGGCATGGTCCGCGCCGCCCTGGAGACCGGCCGGTGGGCGGCCACCCAGCTGGCGCTCGCCGAGCTGGACTCGTCGCGGGCCCGGCTCGCCCGCGCGGAGCTGCGGGCGCTGCGCGCTCAGATCAGCCCGCATTTCGTCTACAACGCGCTGTCCGCGATCGGTTCGTTTGTGCGCACCGACCCCGAGCGGGCCCGGGAGCTGATCCTTGAGTTCGCCGAGTTCACCCGCTACAGCTTCCGGTCGCACGGGGAGTACACGACGCTGGCGGAGGAGCTGCGCTCCATCGACCGCTACCTGACGATCGAGCGGGCCCGCTTCGGCGAGCGACTCCAGGTGCGCTTGCAGGTGGCACCCGAGGTGCTGCCGGTGGGCATGCCGTTCCTGTGCCTGCAACCGCTGGTCGAGAACGCCGTCCGGCACGGGGTCTCACCCAAGCCGGGGGTCGGCACGGTCAGCATCGTGGCCCGCGACGCCGGCGCCGAATGCGTGATCACGGTCGAGGACGACGGTGTGGGCATGGACCCGGAGGTGCTCGCCCGGGCGGTTGACGCCGACGAACCGGACGCCGGCCAGCACGTGGGTCTCTCAAACGTCGACGAGCGGTTGCGTTCCGTCTTCGGCGACGGGTTCGGCCTGGTCGTGGAGACCGCCCCTGGCGCCGGCACGAAGATCAGCATGCGGGTGCCGAAGTTCCGCCCGGACGTCCACCCCGCCCGGGCGACCTGACGAGGCTCAGGCGAACAGCTCGTCGACGCTCGTGGCGGTCGTCGCGCGGCGGATCCACCGCTCCAGCTGGGCAACGTCCGTGCACGCCGTGATGCGGGCGCGCGCGTCGGAGGACACCTCGATGCCGCGGGCGTCCAGCACCGTGAGCAACGACCGCGCCTCGCCCTCGGCGCGGCCCTCAGCGCGTCCCTCGATCCGCCCTTCGATGCGGCCCTCGGTGAGGCCCTCGATGCGACCTTCCGTACGGCCTTCCGTGCGGCCCTGCTCGAGGCCTTCCTCCAAGCCGAGCTCGCGCCCTTCCTTGCGCCCCTGCATGACGAACTTGCGGACAAGCTCGCTCTGGTATTCGCGGACGCGGGTCGCCATAAGGTCCTCCAAGGTCTGGCGGGCGGCCGCGCTCAACGCCTCGGCCACGATGTCAGAATACAGGGTCGAGCGCTCGCCATCGACGCTCTCAAGCACCGTGAGCAGTGCGTTCGCGATCTCCGGGAACTGCGGGTCGTCGCCGTGCGCCATCGCCGACAGGACGACAAGCTCGGGTGTGTGCACGGCCTTCTCCGCGTCGGTGACGACCGGTACCCGGTCCGGGCCGAGGACCAGCGGCACGAGCGTGAAGCCGGGGTGGCCCAGCTCGATCGGTGTGGCACACCAGGTGAGCTTTGTCGAGTCGGGACAGACGACCAGCAGGACGGTCGGGCAGTGCAGGCGGGCGCGCAACGTGGTCACATAGACCGGCCAGCTCCACCGCTTCTCCTTGTCGCGGCCCAGTTGCACCTCCACGATGACGGCAAGGACGGGCGTCCCCGTCGCGGTCAGCACCGCCACGGCGTCGGCCCGGTACTGGGTCGGCGCGAGGTCCGCATAGTCGCCCGGCTCCATCCGGGTTCCGTCATGCGGCGGCAGTTCGACACCGAGCGCGTTGGTCAAAAGCTCCGGGGCCAGCGACGGTCGGTGCCGGAACAGCTCGATGAGCGCTTCGTGGAGGTTCGAGGGCATGCGAGCGAAGCTATGGGATGCGTGCTTTGGGCCGTCAACGCTTGTCACCCGATCGGGTTAGTGCTCAGGCGAGGTCGGCGTCGTGGACGAGGAGGGCGATCTGCACGCGGTTGTTCAGGTCGAGTTTGGTGAGCAGCCGGGACACGTACGCCTTCACGGTCGCCACGGACATGAACAGCTCCGTGGCGATCTCCGCGTTGGAGCAGCCGCGGCCGACCGCGAGCGCCACCTCGCGCTCGCGCGGGCTCAGCGTCGCCAGCTGGCCCAGGGCGCGGTCGCGGCGCTCGTCGCCGCCGGTGGCGACCACGTGCGTGATGAGCTGGCGGGTGACCGTGGGGGACAGGGTCGCCTCGCCGGCCGCCACGCGACGGATGGCGGCCACGATCTCGGCGGGTGGGGTGTCCTTGAGCAGGAAGCCGCTCGCGCCCGCCCGCAACGCGCGCAGCACGTACTGGTCGAGGTCGAAGGTGGTGAGGACGAGCACCTCGGGCGCGTCCGGGGCCGCACGCAGCGCGGACGTCGCGGCCAGGCCGTCGACGCGGGACATGCGGATGTCCATGAGGACCACGTCGGGCGCGCAGGCGCGCACCGCGTCGGGCACCTCGTCCCCGTCGGCTGCCTCGCCGACAACGGTCAGGTCGGGCGCCCCGCCGATGATCATCGACAGGCCGGCGCGGACCAGCGGGTCGTCGTCGGCGATGAGGACGCGGATCACGCCGGCCACGGCAACCAGGCCTGCACGCGGAAGTCGCCCGCCGGCGTGGTGCCGTTGCGGAAGTGGCCGCCGATGAGCGTGACCCGCTCGGCCAGCCCGGCCAGCCCGGTGCCCGTGCCCGGAATGCCCGACGGATGCACCGCCGGGGGTGGGTTGCTCACCGCCATGGTCAGGCCCTCGCCCGGGCCACCGTTCAGCTCGATGCTGACCCGCGCGCCGGGGGCGTGCTTGCGCGCGTTGGTCAGCGCCTCCTGAACGAGACGGTACGCCGTGGTGGCGATCGTGGCCGGCGCCTGATCGCTCGCGACGACCTCGTTGTGCACGTCGACGCGCATGCCGGCCGACCGGCACTCGTTCACGAGGCCGGGCAGGTCGGCGAGGCGCCGTTGAGGCCGCTCCCCCTCGCCCGCCGCCGCGCCGCCGTCGGCGTCACTGTCACGCAGCACGCCGAGCACCTCGCGCAGGTCCGACAGCGCCTGGTGGGCGCTGGCCCGGATCACGGCCGCCGCCTTCGCGACCTCCGCCGGCGGGGCGTCCGGCCGGAACTCCAGGGCGCCCGCATGCAGGCTGAGCAGCGAGATCCGGTGCGCGAGCACGTCGTGCATGTCGTGGGCGAGCCGCGTGCGTTCCAGTTGGCGCGCCTGCGCCACGCGCAACTGCTGCTCCGCCTCGGCGCGTTCGGCCCGCTCCCGCAGCGACAGCACCAACTGCCGGCGTGCCCGCACGAAGAGCCCCCAGGCCAGCAACAACGCGACAATCACCACGTTGGTGATGAACGTGCCGAGCCAACCGACGTCCTGATCTGGACGCAGCGCGTTGAACGCCGTCCCCGTCGCGACGGCGCCGGCCGCCAGCGGCGCGGAGACGGACAGTGGCCGGTGCACGATGACCGAGAACAGGACGAACGCCTGGGCCACGCCGCCGGACACCGAGAACACCGCGACCGGCAGCGCGGCCACCGCCAACGCCACGGGCCAGCGCCGGCGCAGCCACAGCACGCCGCAGGAGAGCAGGCCGAGCGCGGAGTCGAGGTCGAGCAGCCACGACGGGCCGTTGAGCCCGATCCTCAGCGGGTTCTCCGGCAGGGTGGCCCCCCACGACACGTAGAGCCAGAACAGCAGCGCGCCGACGAAGGCGATCGTGTCGACGGCCCAGTCCCGCGCCGACCGACCGGGCCGGCCACCCGCCGGACGGGCGGTCAGGCTGGCCGGCAGCAGCCAGGGGTGGTCGGGCGCGACGGTGCTGCTCATGCCGTAAATCGTAGGGAGCGGCGGCAGGGCGCCGATACCTACCAAAGTCGGTGGCGGACGCGACCCCGGTCGGCGCGGCGCTAGACCGACAGCCGCAGCGGCGCGGGCGCCCGCGCGGCGACGCTGATCCGCATGATTGAGATAACCCACCTGACCAAGAAGTACGCCGGACGAGCGGTCGTCGACGACATCTCGTTCACGTGCCGCCCCGGCACCGTCACCGGGTTCCTGGGTCCCAACGGCTCCGGCAAGTCGACCACCCTGCGCATCCTGTGCGGCCTGACGCCCCCGTCGGCCGGGTCGGCGACCGTACTCGGCGGGGCCTACCGCGACCTGCCCAACCCGGCGCGGCGGGTCGGCGTCCTGCTCGACGCGTCCGCCCAGCACGGCGGGCGGACCGGGCGGGAGGCGCTCACCCTGGCCTGCCTCACCGTGGGCGCGCCGCGCGGCCGGGTGGCCGAACTGTTCGCCCAGGTCGGACTCGACGAGCGCGCCGCGCGCAAGCGCGTCCGGGCGTACTCACTGGGCATGCGCCAGCGGCTCGGCCTGGCCGTGGCCCTGCTCGGCGAGCCCGAGGTGCTCATCCTCGACGAACCCGCCAACGGACTCGACCCCGAGGGCATCGCGTGGATGCGCACGCTGCTGCGCAGCTTCGCCGACCGGGGCGGCACGGTGCTGCTGTCGTCGCACCTGCTCGGCGAGGTGCAGGCCGTCGCCGACCAGATCGTCCTCATCCACCACGGCCGGGTCGTCGAGCAGGGCCGGACAGCAGACCTCGTCGCCGGGGGCCGCTCGCTCGAGGACCTCTTCCTCACCCACACCGCGTCCGGAACGGAGACCACCCCATGACCGAAACCACCCCGTCGCTGGGCCGCCTCACCGTCGTGGAGCTGCGCAAGCTCGTCGACACCCGGTCGGGCCGGTGGCTGCTCATCACCATCGCCGTCCTGGCGGCCGTCGTCGCGACGCTGCAGGCGATCTTTTCCGAGCCGGGCGACCGTACGTTCGCCAACTTCTACCTCGTGTCCGTGTTTCCTGTCGCGCTACTGCTGCCCGTACTCGGGATTCTGCTCGTCACCAGCGAGTGGTCGCAGCGGACCGCGCTGACCACGTTCACCCTGGTCCCGAAGCGGCATCGGGTCGCGGCAGCCAAGGTGACCGTCGCGGTGATCGCGTCGGTCGTCGCCGTGCCGGCGAGCCTCGCGGTGGCCACGGTCGCGACGGCCGCGTCCAGCGGTGAGTGGACGTTCCACGCGCAGCTGCTCTGGGGCGCCGCGCTGGCGCACGCGATCGGCGTGCTGATGGGGGTGGGGTTCGGCATGCTCCTGCTCAACAGCCCGTTGGCCATCGTGGTCTACCTCATCCTGCCGACGCTGTGGACCATCCTGGGCGCGACCATTCGGTCGCTGAACACGGTGGCCCAGTGGCTCGACACGACCATCACCACCGCGCCGCTGTTCGAACCGGAGATGACCGGCGGCCAGTGGGCCCGCTTGGGCGTCTCCGTGGCGGTGTGGGCACTCCTTCCGCTGGTCGCGGGGATGATCCGCATCAACATGCGCGAAGTCGCTTGACCCGCCGGTGACGATCGCAAGCGTGAACACCCCGAACCGTCAGATCCGCGCCCGCTACACCGACGAGACAATCACGGTCTATCAGGCGTACTCCGACGAGATCGCCCGGCCCGCGCTCGCGGCCGGGCGGTTCGTCGCGCCGTTGAAGCGCGAGCGGATGACCTGGATCAAGCCGTCGTTCCTCTGGATGATGTACCGCTGCGGGTGGGCCACGAAGCCCGGCCAGGAACGGGTGCTGGCTATCGAGATCACCCGCGCCGGCTTCGAGTGGGCGCTGGCGCGCGCGTGTCTGAGCCACTACGACCGCGATCACCACGCCTCGCGCGACGAGTGGTCGCGGCAGCTCAAGGTCAGCCCCGTGCGGGTGCAGTGGGACCCCGAGCGGTCGCTGCGCCTGGAAGCGCTTCCGTACCGGTCGCTGCAGGTCGGACTGTCCGGCGCCGCGGTCGCCGACTATGTCGACGCCTGGACGGTCGCGATCACCGACGCGACGCCGCTCGCCAAGGAGATCCGCCGCCGGCTGGACGAAGGCGACGAGGCGGGCGCGACGTCCCTGCTGCCCGCCGAGCGGCCGTACGGTCTCCCCGCCAGTATCGGCGCCGTTGTCGGTGCCACCTCGGCCCGGTCGGAGGAGGACACGGCGACGTCTCACCGACGATGATCGCCGGATGGTCGTGTGGATGGCGGCGGACCCGGTGGCCGCGTCGTGGACGCTCGGCCGGGTGATCGGGATCGGGTGCCCACTGCTGTTCGTGGCGGTCACGGCGGTTCTCCTCATAGCGTCCGCCGGCCGGCGCGGGCGCGGGTAAACGAGGGGTAGCCGGGGAAGGGTCCGAACAGCGAGGATGCTCCCTATGGGCACTCATATCTACACCGGTCTACGTGTCCTCGCCGTTGACGACGAGCCACCGGCCCTCGACGAGCTGGCCTTCCTGCTGCGCGGCGACCCGCGCGTGGCCACCGTACGCACGGCCGGCGACGCGACCGGTGCCCTGCGCGTCCTGCGCGACGAGGAGGTCGACGCCGCCTTCCTCGACATCCGGCTGCCCGGCCTCGACGGCGTGGAACTGGCCCGGGTGCTCAGCCGCTTCGCCCGCCCGCCCGCGATCGTGTTCGTCACCGCGTACGACGACCGGGCCGTGGACGCGTTCGACCTGGGCGTCGTCGACTACGTGCGCAAACCCGTGCAGGCCGACCGGCTCGCGGAGTCGCTGCGGCGCATCGCGTCCGCCCGGCTCGTGCCCGCCCACCCCGCCGTCGCGGCGAGCCAGGCGCGGGCGGCGGCCGACGCCGCCCCCGACGTGATGATCCCCATCGAGCTGGCCGGCACCACGCGGCTGCTGCCCCGCTCCGCCGTGCGCTGGGTGGAGGCGCAGGGCGACTACGCGCGGCTGCACACCGCCGAGGCGTCGCACCTGATCCGGGTGCCGTTGACGACCCTGGCCGAGCGCTGGGCGGACGCCGGTTACGTCCGCATCCACCGGTCCTACCTGGTGCAGTTGGCGCTCATCAGCGAGCTGCGGCTGGCCGGCAACGCGTACGTGGTCGTCATCGACGGTCGCGAGCTGCCGGTCGCGCGCCGGCACACGCGCGAACTCAAGGACCGCCTCGTCCGCGCGGCCAAGCAGGACTGGGCGCGCTGATGTCCGAGGAGAAACCCCAACGGGTACGGATCGTGCTCGCCGATATCCCCCGGCCGTCGCGCACCGCCGCCACCCGCACGGAGCTGACTGAGCAGACCCACGTCGGCGACGCGCTCGTGCGCGGCCTGGTGCGGGCCCAGCTCGCCCTCGCGGTGCGCCTCACGGCCGTGGTGGCGATCGGGCTGGGCGGGCTGCCGCTGCTGTTCGCGGTCGCGCCGGTCGTGGCCGACCAGCGGCTGTTCGGGGTGTCCCTGCCGTGGCTGCTGCTCGGCGCGCTGGCCTACCCGTTCCTGTTCGCGGTCGGCTGGGCCTACGTGCGGCTGTCCACGCGCGCGGAGCGGGACTTCACCGACCTCGTCGAACGTCCGTGACCGGGCGGAACGGGGTGGCGGCGTGACCAATTCCTACGCCGTGCCCGCGATCGTCGCGATCACGCTCGTCACGGTCGTCATCGGCGCGTTCGGGCTGCGCCTGGCCCGGTCCACCTCCGACTTCCTCGTCGCCTCCCGCGAGGTGAGCCCGCACTGGAACGCGGCCGCCATCTCCGGGGAGTACCTGTCGGCCGCGTCGTTCCTGGGCGTGGCCGGCCTCATCCTCAAGTACGGCGTGGACGTGCTCTGGTACCCCGTGGGCTTCGCCGCCGGGTACCTGGCCCTGCTGCTGTTCGTGGCCGCGCCGCTGCGCCGGTCGGGGGCGTTCACCCTGCCCGACTTCTGCCAGCTGCGCCTGGGCGCCCCGTGGCTGCGCAAGCTCGCCACCGCGTTCGTCATCTTCATCGGCTGGCTCTACCTCGTGCCGCAGTTGCAGGGCGCCGGCCTGACGCTGCGCGCCGTCACCGGCGCCCACTACACCCTCGGGGTGTTCCTCGTCGCCGGCGTGGTCACCGCGAACGTGGCCCTGGGCGGCATGCGCTCCATCACGTACGTGCAGGCCTTCCAGTACTGGCTGAAGCTCACCGCGCTCGCCGTACCCGTGATCTTCCTGCTCGGTCACTGGCAGCGGCAGGGCCAGCCGCCCATCCCGACGCCGACGGAGTGGCTGCTCCCGCTGGTCGGCGAGGAGCACGGGCTGTTCGCCACGTACTCGCTGATCCTCGCCACGTTCCTCGGCACGATGGGGCTGCCGCACGTACTCGTGAGGTTCTACACCAACTCCGACGGCGCCGCGGCCCGCCGCACCACGCTGGTCGTCCTCGGCCTTGTCGGGCTGTTCTACCTGTTCCCGACGATCTACGGGGTGCTCGGGCGGTTCTACACGCCGGACCTGGTGGCCACGGGGGAGACCGACACGGTCGTGCTGGCGCTGCCCGGCGCCGCGATCGGCGGGCTGGCCGGCGAACTGCTCGGCGCGCTCGTGGCGGCCGGCGCGTTCGCGGCGTTCCTGTCCACGTCGTCGGGGCTGCTCACCGCCGTCGCCGGCGTGCTGTCCACCGACGTGCTCGGGCGCGGTTCCGTGCGCAGCTTCCGCTGGTCGGCGGTCGTCGCGGGCGCGGTACCGGCGGCGCTGGCGCTGCGCGTGGACGCCCTCGACGTGTCACAGGTCGTGGGTCTGGCGTTCGCGGTGGCCGCGTCGTCGTTCTGCCCGCTGCTGGTCCTCGGCATCTGGTGGCGCGGGCTGACCGACATCGGCGCGGCGGCCGGGATCATGGCCGGCGGCGGGTCGGCGGTCGGCGCCGTGCTGGTCACGGTCGTCGGGCCGCCGCTGTCCGGCTGGGCCGCCACGCTGGTCGAACAGCCCGCTGCCTGGACCGTTCCGCTCGCCTTCACGGTTATGGTGACCGTGTCGATCATGTCCCGGCGTCGCGTGCCGGCCTCCGTCGGCGCGATCATGCTGCGCCTGCACGCCCCGGACGCGCTCCGGGCCGACACCCCTCGGTAAGCGGTCGCGATCAATGCGCTCGGCGCAGCGCACCCGCCGTTCGGCGCACGCGGCGCCCGTTGATCGGCGCGTGTGGCGCAGGGCACACCTAGCGTGCCGTCAGTCCACCACGTGGGCCTGTCGGCCCACCTCATAGCGAGGCGGTGACACCTATGACCGACGAGCCAGAGCCGGCGACGTCCGGCGACGGTGGTTCGCGATACCTACAGGTGCAGCAGTCAGCGGAGTTCGCGGGCCTACGGCGGGCGTTCCGGCGCTTCGTCTTCCCGGCCACGGCCGCCTTCCTGGTCTGGTACGCGCTCTATGTGATCCTCTCCGCGTACGCGCGGGACTTCATGGGCACGAAGGTGTTCGGCAACATCAACGTCGCCCTCATCTTCGGCCTGCTGCAGTTCGTGACGACGTTCCTCATCGCGTGGCTCTACGAGCGGTACGCCACCAACAAGCTGGAGCCCGTCCAGGAGAGCCTCAAGGCCCAGGTCGAGAACGGGGAGGAGCCGGCATGAGCGAGCGAATCATCAGCTCAGTGGTAGATCATGCCGACGCCGAGCGGAGCGAGGTGGCGGCATGATCCTCGCAGCTGAGCCGGCCGTTTCCGCCCGTACCCTGACGATTGTTCTGTTTGTCGTCTTCGTCGCGATCACCTTGTGGATCACGGTCTGGGCGAGCCGGCAGACCCGTAGCGCCACGGACTTCTACGCCGGTGGCCGGTCGTTCTCCAGCTTCCAGAACGGCATGGCGATCGGCGGCGACTACATGTCGGCCGCGTCGTTCCTCGGCATCGCCGGCATCATCGCGCTGTCCGGCTACGACGGGTTCCTCTACTCCATCGGCTTCCTCGTCGCCTGGCTGGTCGCGCTCCTGCTCGTCGCCGAGCTGATGCGCAACTCCGGCAAGTACACGATGGCCGACGTCCTGGCGTTCCGCATGCGCCAGCGGCCCGTCCGTACCGCCGCGTCGATCTCCACCATCGTCGTGTCGATCTTCTACCTGATCGCGCAGATGGTCGGCGCGGGTTCGCTCGTCGCCCTGCTGCTGGGCATCCAGACCGGCGAGACGTTCCTGGGCATGTCCGGCGAGACCGCGAAGATCGTCACGATCATCTTCATCGGCATCCTCATGATCGTGTACGTCGTCATCGGCGGCATGAAGGGCACCACCTACGTCCAGATCGTCAAGGCGTTCATGCTGATGATCGGCGCCCTGCTCATGACGTTGCTCGTCTTCGTGGCGTACAAGTTCAACATCTCCGACCTGCTCGGCGACGCCGCGGAGAAGTCCGGCAAGGGCGACGCGTTCCTCGAACCGGGCCTGCGCTACGGCAAGGACATCGCCGACAACGCGCTCGCGTCGACCGTGTCGAAGCTCGACCTGCTCTCCCTCGGCCTGGCCCTCGTGCTCGGCACCGCCGGCCTGCCGCACATCCTGATCCGCTTCTACACCGTGCCCACCGCGCGGGCCGCCCGC
Source organism: Luedemannella helvata (assembly GCF_039528415.1). Classification (NCBI taxonomy): domain Bacteria; kingdom Bacillati; phylum Actinomycetota; class Actinomycetes; order Micromonosporales; family Micromonosporaceae; genus Luedemannella; species Luedemannella helvata. Next base: position 1,033 of record NZ_BAAALS010000001.1, on the reverse strand, counting down.
CGCTCCGTCGTCTGGGCCATCGGCATCATCGGCACCTTCTACCTGATGACGCTGGCCCTCGGCTTCGGCGCCGCGGCGCTCGTCGGCTCCGCCGACATCGCGAAGCAGGACGCCGCCGGCAACACGGCCGCGCCGCAACTCGCCCAGGCACTGGGCGAAAAGTACCTGGGTGGCGGTACGGGCGGGGCAGTCCTGCTCGCCGTCATCGCGGCGGTCGCGTTCGCCACGATCCTCGCGGTCGTGGCCGGCCTGACCCTCGCCTCGTCCTCGTCGGTGGCGCACGACCTGTACGCCAACGTCATCAAGAAGGGCGAGACCGGCGAGCGCGACGAGGTCAAGGTCGCCCGCATCGCGGCGTTCGCCATCGGCGCCGTCGCGATCCTGCTGGCCATCTTCGCCCGCGGACTCAACGTGGCGTTCCTCGTCGCGGTCGCGTTCGCGATCGCCGCGTCGGCGAACCTGCCGGCGATCCTCTTCTCGCTGTTCTGGAAGAAGTTCAACACCCGGGGCGCGACGTGGGGCATCTACGGCGGTCTCGGCTCGGCACTGCTCGTCGTGATGCTCAGCCCGATCGTCTGGGGCGGCGCGAGCTCGTCGCTGCCGGCGGCGAAGCTCACCCCCGCCCAGGCGGCGACCTGCAACGTGGCCGCCGACTCCAAGGAGGTGGCGAACGCCTCGGCGCTGTTCAGCTGCACGACGCCCGCGCCGATCCCGTTCTCCAACCCCGGCCTCATCTCCATCCCGCTCGGCTTCCTGTTCGCCGCCATCGGCGCGGTCACGAGCAGGGAGCGCGACGAGGAGAAGTACGCCGAACTGGAGGTCCGCTCCCTGACCGGCGCCGGAGCCCACTAGGCGACCCGCGCACGCACCCCTCTCCAGGTGCCCGCCCCGCAACGAAGCGGGGCGGGCACCTTCCCACGCCCGGGCCGCGCTTCGCGCCCACCCGCGCCGCGTCTCGCGCCCGCCTGGGCCGCCAAAGTGATGCTCCTATGGTTTGTCAACGGTGAGGGCGTGGTGGATTTCGCGTGCGATG